>JAGBDD010000213.1 GCA_017937685.1 Thermoguttaceae bacterium
GTCAACGACGGTTGGCAAGACGTGCGCGGCGAAATCGCCGTCGATTCGAACAACGCCGGCGATATGATCGTCGCTTGGACCGGCGCCGACCGCTTGGCGAACCCCGATTACGACGCGACCGACCCGGAATCGAGCCCCTATCTGCTCGACAAAGACGGGAACTACGTCGAAGACCTCAATATTTACGGTCGTTATTTGACCGACGAAGTTCAAATTATTACGCTTCCGCAAGAAATTGTTCCCGGTTCGACGCTCGCCGACGGGACTAAAGTCGAAAGCGGAACCTTCGAACTCGTTTACAACGCTTACGAAACGCAACGTTTCTCGATTTATAAGTCGTCGTTCGTTCAAGGCGGCGAAGAAGACGTCTATCCGACGACGAACTCGCTTTCTTGCTTCAACCTCGGTTTCTACGCCGAAGGCGAACTGACTTGGATTCTCTTCAAGTACGACTCCGCCCTCCTTCCGAGCGACAACGCCGCGAACCTCCAAGAAGCGATCCGCGCTATCCCGGGCGGCGAATATACGCAAACGACCGTTACCGCCGTCAGCGAAACCGACTTCGACATTACCTTCTACGGCGGGAAAAACGTCGATTTCGCCGGGCAAAATATTTCCGACGTTAAAGTCCGCAACGACTTCTACAACGACTTGAACGGAATCCTTGAAAAGGTCAAGGCGACCGACTTCGACCCGTCCGACTTGCGCGCTTGCACGTCGTTCCAAAAACTGATTTTGAAAGACGTTTTCGGCGACAACTACCAGAAGACCGTCGAAAATATGATGACGACGCAAGGCAAAAAAGCCGTCGTCAAAGCGTTGCAAACGGAACTCGACGCGCAAGCCGACGAACTCGCCAGCGGCGTCGTTACGACCGTCGACCAAGTGCAAAATATTACGACGTATTCGAAGAAAACCGGCGCCGCGCTCGGTATTAACGTCGAAGCCGATCCTTGGAAAACCGCGCAAAATATTCAAGACGCGTTCAACGCCGTTTCGAGCGCGACCCTGTACGCTCCGGTTACCCGCGGTTATATTTACGACGAAGCGACGCACACTTACACGTACACGGAAGAACCGTCTCGCGCTTATTCGTCCGACCAATCTTACGGGACGATGCAAGCGCCGATTAAGGCGATCGACGTTAAAGTCGTTCCGGTTCCGGGAACGACGAATCAATTCCAAGTAACGTTCGCCGGTTTGCAAAACGAAGACGCGTTGATCGTTTCGTCCGCGGAATACGTTACGAAAACGAAGAAAGTCGATCCCGTTACCGGAAAGACGCAGGCCGTTTACAATTACGTCGACGTGATCGCGCAAGACTCGCGCACCGGCGAGTACGGGCACGTTTCCGATAAGACCTATTCCCCGGTCGCTACGACGGTTAAGGAAAGCAGCTCCGTTTTCCGCGTCAACGCGGCGGAAGTCGCCGATTTCGTCGTCGACTCGGACGGCGACGTCGTTTACGACCGCGAAGGAACGCTCGCGATAAACGGAACCGGCCGGACGAACCAAATGAAACCGGACGTCGCGATGAGCGCCGACGGCACGTTCGTCGTCGTTTGGGAAAGCGAAAACGCCGACGCGAAACAACCGTACAATAAATCGGATATTATGGCGCGCCGCTTCGTCGTCCAAGGTTACGCCGAAGAAGGTTCCGAGCAATACGAAAAAATTTCGTTCTATACGAACGGCGCCGAAAACGGCTTCGTCGGCTACGTTCCGCCCGCCGAAACCGCGTTCTCGACCGACCCGGTCGCCGACCCCTACGCCCTCGATTCGACCGCGACGAAGGTGCAATGCGTCGCGCCGGTCGCGAACGAATTTGTCGTCAACGCCGAAACGAACGGTCGCCAAACCGACCCGACGATCGGCGCCGACAGAGACGGCGCGTTCGTCGTCGCTTGGACGACGGAAGCGCAAGAAGCCAGCTACTACGGCGGCGTTTACGCGCGTCAATACAACGCGTTGGCGCAACCGGTTACCGGCGATATTACCCTTGCGTCGAGCCAAATCGGCACGAATTTCTACGGCCCCGCCGACGCCGCGATGAGCGACGACGGGTTCGCGGTCGTCGCTTGGGGATACAACGACTGGAACGATAAGACCGGCGCTTCGACGCTCTATCATTCTATTCTCGAACCGCAAAGCGCGAAGTTCGTCGTCGACCACGAAGTCGTCGCCGAAGGCGCTTACGGCGCTTCCGTCGCGTTCGCTTACAGCGTCGTCGACGAAAAAACGGGCGACTACGCCGCGCGCTTCGGAATCGCTTATAACGTTCAAGGCGGCGTCGATACCGGCGACGACGATGACGACGCCGCGGCCGCGAACGCCCTTTTAGACGAAACGCTCGCCGGCTTGCCGTCCGTTCGTTGCGAAAGCGCCGTTTACGAAATTACCGGCAATATTCTCGAAGAAGAGGAAGCGCCGACCGTCGACGACAATAACGACAACAACAATAACGAAGAAGACGAAGAAGACGATACGAACGTTAGCGACGAAGTTATTCACGTCGGCGCGCGCGAAACGAGTTCCTTTACGTCGGCGTTAGTCGCTCAAAACTTCCAAGCGGAAGCCGCGGGCGATCGCGGGAATCCGTCGATCGCGCTCGACGCGGACGGCGACGTCTTTATCGCGTACCAAGGTTTCCTTGGGCTTATGGACATTCAGTCGAACCTCGAAGGCATTTCGCCTCTCGCCTACGAGGGCCATACGGCGGATTCGGAAGAACTCGCGATTCGGCTTTCTTGGAGCGACTTTGACAAAGCGAATCTTGTCTACGTCAATAAAGAGATCAGTTACGGCGACGGCAAAATCGCCTATGAAGACAAGAATGAAGACTTGGCGCAATACGTCAAACTCGCGCTCGGCTGGGGCTACGACGAATACGGCGATCTCGTCGAATTTGGCGCCGAGCCGGTTTACACGGTTCGCAACGTCGATTGCGTCGACGTCGACGCTTACGAGCGCCGTTTCCTTGCCGTCGCGCAAAAAGAAGGCGCGAACGCGGAACAACTTACGCGCTTGCACGCCGTCTTGGAAGCCCTTCTTTCTCCGTTGCGCAACAACGGCAACGACATTTATTTACAGGTTTACAGCCAAAAATATTACCCGGGCGTCGATCAAACGACGGAACAAGGCGACGTCGGCGTCGTCAGCAACTTGCGCGACGGATCGAACGCCTGCTTCTATTTGGCGTTCCCGAACCGTTTCGTCGCGTCCGCGACGACGAACCTTGTGATCGGTCGCCAAGACAACGCTGAAAATAACGAGCCGCTTAACGCGGAAACGATCGCGATCGACTTGAGCGGTCAATACGACGCCGATTTCGGTTTCGTTACGGATCCGCTCGCCGCCGCGCAAGCGGTCGCCGACGCCTTGAACGCCTCGACGTTGGCCGGAAACAGTCAAGCGTCGTTCGCCGTTCGCTACGTTCCGCTTTCGGAAGTCGAATTCTACAAAGGCACGCTCGGCGAACTCGATATTTTCACCGAATCGTTCGAATATTCCGCGACCGTTACGATTAACGACGTCGAACAACAAATTCAACGTTCGGTCGACGATTACTTCGTCCTCCAAATCGTCGCGCAACACGAATTGCACGACACGCCGCTTTACATCGGGTACGAAGACGTTCTCGAACCGACGACCGTTACGCTCCTGAACCAAACGATCGAAGATATGAACTACGGCGCCGCGGCGAGCCTCTTCGTCGAGCGCAACGGTTCGCTCGGCACGGCGCAAACGAACCCGGCGCTTACGTCGACCTCGAACGGCGACTTGACGGTCGCTTGGGGCGTTCGCTCCGACGCCGACCCGCGCAACGCTTACAACACGTACCCGAACGTCGGCAACCCGATCGACGCGGCCTTCACGCACATTTACGTCCGTCCGTTCGTCGAATCGACCGACAACGCCGGGCCGACCGTCGTCAACGTTTCGCTCCCGAACGGCGACAAAGTCCAAGAAAGCGAAATGGTTACGTCCGCGCTCCGCGACGTCGTCGTTTCGTTCAGCGAAGAAATGTTGACGATGGGCGACGGAACGAACTACTACAACCGCCTCCACGCGGTCGACAACGTTTCGAACTGGACGCTCCTGCGCGACGGCGTCGAAGTTACCGGCGCGATCGAAAGCGTTTCGTTCGGTATGAACGCGTCGCAAACGTTGGCGCAAAACACGGTCGACGAAGACGGGAATCCGGTCGAAGAAATCAACGACGGCGTTCTCGCCAACGGTACGAATCGTTGGGAAGCGGTCGTTACGTTCGCCGAAGGGTTCGAACTCAACGACGGCAACTATACGCTCGTCTGCAGCTCGATGGTTCAAGACGTCGCTCATAACGCGATTTACAGTCAAGGTTACGCGGTCGACGGCAGCGGCGCCGGTTTCGACGGTCGCGATTGGTCGCTCGATTTCAGCGTCGTTCGCTTGAACCAAGCGCTCGGTTTCGAGTACGGCGCCGGTTTCGAACGCGACAACTTCATTCCGGAAGACTATATCGAATACGACCCGAACGCCGACTCGCTCCAAGACGGCGCCTACGGCCCGGTCGTTTATACCGACTACTCCGCGTTGCGTCAAGTTACGCGTTCGAGCATTCTCAACGAAACGAGCGACTACGGCCCGAACACCGCGCAATCGGTCGCGAGCAACACGAACGGCGATTTCGTCGCGACTTGGGTCGAAACGCTCGAGCAAGTCGACGAAGAAACCGGAAACAAGACCGTTACGCAAACCGTTTGGGCGAAGGCTTACCGCGCGCTTTACGTTCTGAACGCCGACGGCGTCCGCGAACAAATCATCGACCAGTCGGAAGAAGGAAACTACGTCGTCGTCAAGGTTTACGAAGCGACCGCCGAATACGAAGCGTCGACGAACAAGAAGGGCGAAACCGTCTACGAACTCCTTTCCGCGACCGCGAACGGCGAAGCGACGGAAAAATTCGCCGACCCGCGCCAAGCGTCCGTCGCTATCGACGACCGCGGCGAGTTCGTCGTCGTTTGGGATATGATCTCCGACGGCGAAGAGGCGGACGGCAGCCGCGACGTTTATATGGCGAAGTACGCCTTCAACGGCGGTCAAATGAAGCTCAACGGCAAAGCCGAACCGCTTCGCGTCAACGTCGAAACCGACAAAGACCAACAATACGCGTCCGTCGCGATGGACGCGGACGGCGACGTCGTCGTCGTTTGGGAAAGCTACGGCCAAGACGGCAGCGGCTGGGGCGTTTACGGGCGTCGCTTTATGACGAACGGTTTGTCCTACGGTTACGCGAACACGATTCAAACGTTGAACTTCAACGATTCGGTCGAAGTTCAAGGCGACGTGTTGACGCTGACCGGCAAAGTCGACGACCAAGCGTTCGAAGCGGTCGTCCAACTTTCCGTCGAAATGAAAACGAACGCCGAACGTATTAAGGACGCGTTGGTCGGAACCGGCTTCTTCGCCGAAAAAGACCTCGACGTCGTCGTCAGCGGCGCCGGCGAAATTTCGATCGAATTTAAGGGCGATTACACCGCGACCTACGTCGACCTCCTCGAAGCCGAATGGACGCGCGGCGGAAAAACCGAACGCGACCTTATCTGCAACGTCGAAATGCGTCAACTCGGCGCGACCGGCGAAGAGTTCGAAGTCAACGAAACGACCGAAAACAACCAACGTTTCGCTTCGATCGCGATGGAACGGGACGGCGCGTTCGTCGTTTCCTGGACGTCGTGGGGCCAAGACGGCGACTCGGCGACGCAATCGAACATTTACGCCCGCAAGTTCGCGTCGAACCACGTTATTTCGAACTCGGTCGGCTCCGTCGAAGATATGACGATCGCGGCGGACGGAACCTCGAAAGTTATTTCGACCGACGACATTGACTCGCACGAAGTTTACGGCGGCGGTATTTACGATTCCGTCTGTATGATCACCGTCGGCGGCGACGCGACCGACGCCGGAACGGGAACCGGAGGAACGAACGGCGATAACGAAGTCGACGCGGAAGCGCTCGGCTCCGGTTCGCTCCTCACGACCGGGATGCACGTTCTCACCGCCGCGCACGTCGTTACCGGCGACGACGGAACCGCGATCGACCCGAACGAAACGCAAATCTTCGTTACTTTCCATACGGCCAACGGAACCGTTTCGATTCCGGTCGCGGAAGTTTACGTCCACGAAACTTGGGACGGCGAAGCGGGCGGCGCGGGCGTCGACCTCGCGATCCTGCAACTCGCGACCGCCGCTCCGCGCGAACTCGAAGGTTACGAACTCTATACCGGTTCGGACGAAGTCGGACAAACGGTTACGTTCGTCGGGTACGGCACCTACGGCGAAGCGGACGACGACGAAGACGAAATCGGCAACCGCGGAATCGGCGTCAAACACCAAGGCCAAAACGTTTACGAACTCGACGGCGCGAACTTCCAAGACTCCGAAAACCCGAACGTCTTGGTTTACGACTTCGACGACGGAACCGCCGCGAACGACTACCTCGGCAACTACTACGGCATTTACAACCGCGGCCTCGGCGACGACGAAGCGATCACCGCGCCGGGCGACTCGGGCGGCCCGACCTTCATCAACGGTCAAATCGCCGGCGTTTGCTCTTGGGGCACCGACTTCGACGGCGACGAGTCGTTCGGGCCGGGCAACTACCAAGTCGACGTTCGCGTTTCGGCTTACGTCGATTGGGTTAACGAAATCATTCTCGGCGGTCTCGGCTCCGAGTTCCTCGTCAACACCGACTTGACCGTTTCGGTCGTCGCGGGCGAGGACGACGACGCGAACGCCGACGAAGACGACGAAACGCTCACGACCCTCGACGACGCTTGGACGCGCGGCAACCAAATTTGGTCGAGCGTCGCGATGGACTCCAAGGGCAACTTCGTTATCACCTGGACGGGTTACAACCAAGACGGCAACGGCGACGCCCTCACCGGCGGTTCGAACAACGGTCTCGGCGGCGTCTTCGGGCAAGTCTTCGCCAGCGATCCGGAAAACTCGCTCACCTACGGCGGCGGCGTTTTCCAAGTCAACGAGTACACCGCTTACGACCAAATCCACTCGCAAGTCGCGATGGCGTCGAACGGCGATTTCGTCGTCGTTTACGAAAGCTATCAAGACCCGTCGAACGACGAAAACTCCGACGTCGCCGACAATTACGGTATTTACGCGCGCCGTTACGAACTCGTCGAAGGCGAACCGATCGAAGTCGAAATCGGAACGACGAACGGCGGAACGACGAACGACGACAATAACGATAACGATACGGAAACCGAACCGGTCGAAATCACGCCGCTTAACGAAAAGGCTATCGGCTCGGAATTCCGCGTTACCCGCGACGATTACTACGAGTTCGACAAAGACCAACTCGGCGGCTCCGTCGCCGTCGACGCCAACGGCGATATGGTCTTCGTGTGGACCGATCTTTCGGAACCGCGCGAAAACGTCGAAGCGGTCGTCCGTATGCGCGCGCTGACGTTGCCGGAAGACGATATTCCGCCTTACGTCGTTCGCGCCAACGCGGCCTACCAAAACGCCGCCGGCGAAGAGCTGCAAGTTTCGCTGTACAACAACAACGTTACGTTCGCGAGCGGTTACGCTCCGACCGCGCTCGTGTACTCGTTCAGCGAATATATGTACACGGCGCAAATGAACTCGGCGATCAAGAACGACGCGTTCGACGCCGACGACCTGTACGCCTACAGCGACGCGAAATCGCGAGAACTCGACTCGATCAAGAGCGTGTTGAACCTCGGCAAGTGGTCGATGACGCATAACGGCAAAAAGGTCGACAGCGAGTATATCGCCGACATTGTGTACGGCTACAACGCCTCGACGCTCGTCGAAGATTACGTCCGCAACCTTGAAGCGGAAACCGGCGAGAAGTACTACGTTTCGTCCTCCGAAACGCGCACGAACTCCTACGAGTTGGTGATTATCTTCAGCAAACCGCTTCCGGACGGATCCTACGCCGTTACGCTTTCCGAAGAGGTAACCGACGCTTTTGGGAACGGTCTCGACGGCGATTACGACGGCGAATCGGACGGCGCCTTCACGGTGCGCTTCAACGTCGGCGTCGCGGCGAGCGACGACGATACCGAACGCGTTCCGGAAACGGATATGGAAGCCTACCTCGGCGCGCTCGGCGGCAACGGCGACCCGGTCGTCGTTTCGAACCAAGACGGTTTCATTATCGTTACCGAATCGCAAGTTCTGTACGAGCTTGGAACTGGAACCGGCAATAATAACAATAATAACAACAAC
>JAGBDD010000214.1 GCA_017937685.1 Thermoguttaceae bacterium
CGGTTGCGCGTCTTCCGGGAATTGTTTCAGCGGAATGAGACCGTGTTCGCGCCCGCCGACGTCGACGAAAACGGAGTCGCGTTGGACGGCTTCGACGCGGCAGCGGACTTTCGTTCCTTCTTCGAGCGTTTCGGCGCCGACGTTCGCTTTGTCGTTTTTCATCAGCGAGTCGAGCGATTCGCCGCTCAAGAGCGCGTTGAATTCGTCTTCGAGATCGTCCGAAAGACGAGCGCGACGATTCGGCGTCGGGACGGACGAGAGCGGGCCGCGCGGCGCGGCGGTCGGACGTTCGCGGCGTTCGCGACGATTGTCGTCTTTTTTACCGTCTTTGCCGTCGCGGTTTTCGCCTTCGCGGCGACGTTTGTTTTCGTCGCGGATCGCGCCGAGCGGCGACTTGCGTTCGCCGCCGGCTCGTTTGACGCGTTCTTCGATGACGCTCGCGTCGACGACCGGAGCGTCCGCGTTCATCGCTTCGTAAGTGGCGAGCGGGGACGGCGCGGCGGCGTCGGCGGGTTGTTGGGCTTGTTGGACGGGTTCGACCGCGGGCGCGGCTTGTTCGGCGTTGAGATTTTGCTCGTTGTTTTGCATTTTTAACGTTTAACCGACCGACGGCGCGGAAAGCGTCGTCGACTCAATGTTGAAAAAACGGGAACGGCGTCGAAAAACGCGCGTTCGGGATTCTTTGGGGGTAATGTTCGATCGGACGCTCGCAACCGTTCGCGACGTTTGGAACGAAGTCGAGCGGGGAAACGAGCGAGCGCGGACGCGACCGCGATTCGACGTTTCCCTATTTTACCGCAAACGCTTCCTTAAAAAAGGGGGGCGTCGCGCGTTTTGCTTTACGGGCCGACCGCGAAGCGCACCGGGAGGACGATTTCTTGCGTCGTTTCGGGCGTTTCGCCGACGGCGAAGACGATTTCGCCGAGTTGTTCTTTACTCGGGCCCATAAACGCGCCTTGCGGAGAACCGGCGGGGACGCGGACGGTCGCGTCGACCATTCGAACCGGCGCGGCGGATTTTTGGAGTTCTTCCGGCGGATACGCGAATTCGACTTCCAGCCAAGCGGGACGAACGCTCTTGACGCGCACCGTCTCGGCGTTGGTCGGGATTTTGTCGAAAATCGTCAAACGGAGTTTTTCTTCGGTCGTTTCGCGCGACGAAACGGAGTCGAGCGTCAAATAACCGGTTCCTTTGTCGTCGTATCGGCGGCCGGAGAGGCGAACCGTATTTCCGGCGACTTGCCCGCCGACGACGATTTCTAAGACCGGCGTTTTCGGACTGTTCGTGCGGACGCGAACGATCTCTTGGAACGCGCCCTGAGGCGTCCCGGGTTTGAGCGTCGCGACGCCCTTAAAAAGGTTCGTCGTGTTCGAGAAAAGATTGTGCGAACGTTCTTTGTCGGTCAACTCGGCGAGGTCGGCCTTCTCAATTTGGAACTCGAGCCGGGCGGAGTCCGCGACCTCGACGCCGAGAATTTCCAACGGGAACGGCGTTCCGTCGTCGTTGTGTTCGAAGCCGAAAAGACGGAAGGAGCGCGTCGTTTCCGTCGTCGCCGAGGCGTTTTGGAACGAAATTTCGTTCGGTTCGCAAACGATCGGCGCGGTATAAAGGCCGCGGACGGCGAAGTCGACTTCCGGCGTTTGCGGGTCGTTCGTCAAGACGCGGACGCCTTGGTTGAAGACGCCGCCGGAACGCGCCGCGTCCCATTTGAAGAGAACCGTCGCGGTTTCGCCGGGGCGGAGCGATTTGTGCGAAATTTCAAAATCGGTGCAAAAACAGCCTTTGCCGCCGTTCGCGAGCGTCAACGTTTCGTCGCCGACGTTCTTAATTTTGAACGGATGCTCGCCCTTTTCGTTCGCCGCGTTCTTTTCGAGGATTCCGAAGTCGAACGACGTTTCGACGACTTCGACGCGCGGCCCGCGTTGGCAGTCGACGCAGGCGTCGGCGGTCGAAGCGGCGTTCGCGACGGCGGCGGTCGCCGCTTTCACCGTCGAATTAACTTCCATTTGAGGCGTCCAAAAGCGGTAATTCGATTTGAATTTGCCGATTCCGACGCCAAGGCCGACGCCCAACAGGACGCCGCATAAAACGGTCGCGACGATCGCGCGCATTCGCAAACTCCTTCGACGTTTCGCAACGTCGTAAGAATTAAAAAGGGGAAATTTGGGGAATGTTTAACGTAAAAAGACGGCGCGACGCGCGCCCGCCGCTTCGCCGCGTTCCCGTTGGAAAACGAAGGAACGGGGGGCGAAAACGGGAGCGCGACGAACGACCGTCAAGCCGCGATTACTCGATCGAGTATTGGTCGGCAAGTTGGATAAACTTTTCGAGGTCGGCTTCGGAAAGAACGCCGCGACGTTCGATTTCGATCTTCGCCTCGCGGTTCGTCAGCTTTTCGCGCGCCGAAACGGAGATGCGCCCGGCTTTGTCGAAGGAGTAGGTAACTTCGATCGGCGTGCCCTTGGCGAGCCCTTCCGGGAAAAGGACGCGGCATTTGCCGAGGAGCGCGCAAGCGGTCGGGTCCGGAGCGTCCCCTTCCATTACTTGAACGCTGACGCGGGTTTGACCGTCTTTGTTCGTTTGGAACGTTTTCGAGATCGAGTACGGCAGCGTCGTGTTGCGCGAAATCATAATGTGATTAATGATTTGCTTCGTCGCCGGGTCGGTCGCGACGACGCCGAGGCCGTGCGAGTTGACGTCTTCTTCGCGAACGTTTTCGAGCATTTTGCGGACGCGTTCGCTCAGCTGCGTGTTCTCTTTGTTATATTGCGCTTCGAGGATCGCGGCGTGAATCGCGGCGCCGCGCGCGACGGCGGTGTGCGGGTTCAAGTCTTCGTGAACGTAAGGCTTTTTGCCGGTCAGTTTTTCGAGCATCGTCGCGACTTGCGGCATCAGCGTCGAACCGCCGATGAGGACGATCGCGTCGAGGTCGTCGAACGTCAGTCGCGCCGATTGAACGACGTATTCGGTCGTGTCGGCGGTGCGTTGGAGGAGGTCGTAAGTCAGGTTCTCGAAGAGTTCGCGCGAAACCGGAACGCTGAGCGACTTGCCTTCGTGGCGGACGGAAATCGACGCGTTTTCGCGGTCGGTCAACATAATCTTCGCGACGTCGCAGTCGTTGCGGAGAATCTGCATCGTTTTCGGGAATTGGTGCAGGTTGACGTTGTATTTTTCTTGGAATTTTTCGCAAACGTAGTCGGCGAGGCGGTCGTTCCAGTCGACGCCGCCGAGCTTGACGTCGCCGTCGGTCGCGACGACGTGAAACGAGTTCGACGAGTATTCGACGACCGTCGAGTCGAACGTTCCGCCGCCGAGGTCGTAAATGAGGATGCGGTGCGTTTCGGTGTGGTCGGCGCGACCCAAGTGGTTGCGGTGCCAAGCGTAGGTGAGGGCGGCCGCGGTCGGTTCGTTGATGATGCTGACGACGTTCAGACCGGCGATGCGCCCGGCGTCTTGCGTCGCTTTGCGGCGCGTGTCGTTGAAGTACGCCGGAACCGTGATGACGGCGTTCGCGATCGGGCCCAAGCGGCGTTCGCAGTCTTGCTTCAGCTTGCGGAGAATCAGCGACGAAACAAATTCCGGCGTAACGTCTTGACCGTCGAAGGTGCGGTGGTAGCCGACGCCCATTTGACGCTTAATCCGTTCGACGACGTTTTCCGGGTCTTCCATCGCGGCGCGACTGCGGTTCGGGCCGACGATGACGTGTTTGCTTTCCGCGAGAAGAATAATACTTGCGGTTTCGACCTCGTCGTCTTCGTTCGGAATCGGCGTCGGTTCGCCTTCGTTGTCGACGATCGCCAACGTCGAGAAAGTCGTGCCCAAGTCGATGCCAACGGTATTGCCGTTTAAAAATTCCATATTCAACCTGCTTCGATTCGTTTCGGAAAAAAGTTCGTCGGTTCGCGAGTTTTTTCGACGCGTCGTCGGGCGCCGTTTTGTCCTTATTAATAGACGAAGGGAAAATTGGTTAACAAGGCGCGACGGCGCGGAACGCCGAACCGTTCGTCGGTTAGCGCCGCGCTTGCCGTCGCCGCCGTCGTCCGTCCGTTGGGCGAACGCCGGGCCGACTTTTGGCGCGCCGCGCGAAAAAACTCTTCGCTATCCTCTATGCTAACCGTTTTTCCGTTCCGCGTCAAGGAAAAGTCCGCTTTTTCGTCGGAAAAACGAAATTTTTCTCCGCAAAATCCGCATAAAGCGACCTTCGCGCCCCGTTTGCGCTCCGTCGGGGCCCTTCGAACGGTTCGAAGAGCGGGCGAACGAGAGGGAAAGCGGGGCGAAACGAGGTCGCGTCGAGGGGGCGCGCGTCATTTTTTCGACGGCGTTTTCGGCGCGTCGGCTTTTTTTGTGTCGGTTTTACCGTTTTCGTCCGTTTTTTCGTCGATCGGGTCGTCGCCGAAGAGATCGCCGCTGAAGAAGTCGTCTCCTTCTTGGTCGTTCTTTTCGAGCGTTTCGTCGTCGAGGACGCGCGGGCCGAGGTCGAACGGTTCGTCGGCGTCGGTCGAATCGGCGTTTTCTTCCGAATCTTTCGCGTCTTCCGAATCCGCCGATTTTTCCGACGTCGGGGACGGACGAACGGTAATCGTCGGCGCGAGCGGGTCGGCGGCGTCTTCGGGCGACGCGGCGTCGGCTCCGGCGGCGGGCGTTTCGGCGTTTTCGGCGTCGGCGTCGACTTCGAGTTCGGACGCGTTCGGGTCGGCTCCGGTTCCGGCGGCGGGC
>JAGBDD010000215.1 GCA_017937685.1 Thermoguttaceae bacterium
CGCGCGTTGACCGCTGAAATTGTGGCGTTTCATAGCCCCGGCGTAACCGCGACCTTTACTGCGAGCCGTAACGTCGACCGCGACGACGTCGTTAAAAACTTCGACGTCGTAGTTTTGACCGACTTCGAAACCTTCGACCGGAACGCGAAATTCACGAATGAAACGTTTCGGTTCGCAGTCCGCTTTCTTCGCGACTTCGACGCCCGCCGCGACAGCCGCCTTTTGACGTTTGCTGTCGATATTGGCGACGTGGCCGCGTTCGCTTTTGCTAGCGAGACGACGCGGTTTGTCTTTGTAACCGAGTTGGACGGCTTCGTAACCGTCGCGTTCCATCGTCTTCACTTGAAGAACGCAGCACGGACCCGCTTGAATAACGGTAACAGGAATCACTTCTCCCTGTTCGGTGTATAACTGGCTCATACCGAGTTTTTGCCCAAGTAAACCGATACCCATATCTCTTTTTCCTCTATATGTCTATCGCAGACAGATTTTATTTAAATCGCATTGCGGCCCGTCTATCGTTGGGTGAAGGCCGTTACGACGTTTAATTTCAGTGCAGATTAACGAGCGCCCGTCGCTTTAATCTTAATATCGACGCCGGCCGGAAGGTTCAGCTTGTTCAACGCGTCGATCGTTTTCGCGGTCGCTTGAACGATGTCGATAACGCGCTTGTGCGTGCGAATTTCGAATTGTTGGCGAGCTTTTTTGTTAACGTGCGGGCTGGAAAGGACGGTGTATTGTTCAATACGCGTCGGGAGCGGAATCGGGCCCCGAACGATCGAGCCGGTGCGTTTAGCGGTTTCGACGATCTCAAGCGCGCTTTGATCGAGCGTGGCGTGATCGTAAGCTTCCATACGAATTCTGATAATGGCGTTGTCGGAAGTCGACACTGTAATTCTCCGTTCTTTCCAAACCTGATTGACAAATATCCGGAATCGGCGTCGATTTCGCGCGATTTTTCAGCGCTAAAACTTATTTTTGACGCGCAATTCGTGTTTTACGCAATTCCCTCGCCGCGTTCGCAGGGAGGAAAATCGATTTTGCTCGATAATTTCTAATATGTTGCAGTCGCCGACTAATTTGGCCGAACCCGTTGAGCGAAAGGGGGCCTTCTCTACTCAAAGAACGTCAATGTGAAACTCGCGTTCGCCAAAGTTCCAACGGAACCGCGGTCGAACGTCGCCCTCATGGCTTCTCGGCTCACTGCGCTTAGCATCGTAAGAATTTGCAAGCGGCGCTCGTCGACGTTCTTTGTCGCCGGTAATTTGCAACGACTTTTGGATTATATCTAAAGAACGGCGTTGCGCAAGGGGGCAAAAGGAGATTTTTTCCTTTTTTTTCACTTTTTGCGGTAAATTAGGCAAAAGCGGTAAGTTTTCGCGTAATTTTGGCTATTTTTCATATTCGCCGCGCGATCGCTTTATTATAATGAAGAGAGAAATTTCGCTACAACCGCTACAACCGGCGCGGGGACTCTCGACCTTTTCCGCGACATTTTAATTTCAAGCGCCGCCGCGCTCAAGAACCGCGACGCGTTTAACGCTTCGCTCGCAACGCCGCTAAAACGGCGTCCAAAATCGTCTCCGGCTCGGCCATCCGCCCGACGCCCGACTCGCCGCAACTAAAACGCCCAACCTCCGGGCCGACGATCGCCGCGCCGTCCTCGATCAATCGCCGAAGATTTCGTTGCGTCGCCGGTTTTTCCCACATCGCGGCGTTCATCGCGGGAGCGTAAATCAACGTTCCGGTAAACGCTAGAATCGTCGCGGTCATCAGATTGTCCGCGAAACCGGCGGCGGCCTTCGCCATCGTATTGGCCGTGGCGGGCGCGACGCAAAAAACGTCCGCCTGACGCGCCAACTCGATATGCGGGTGCGCGAGATTCGGCCCCCACATCGTCGTCGCGACCGGCCTCGAAGAGAGGGCCTCAAACGTCTTCGGCGCGACCAGCTTCGTCGCCGCTTCGGTCATAACGACCGTAACGCCGAGCCCCGCTTTGCGCGCCAAACTCGTTAACGCCGCCGCTTTATACGCGGCGATTCCGCCGCAAACGCCGAGCAACAACTCGCGCCCGGCAACGTCGGAAAAATCGCGCTCGCTCATCTTAATTCCAAGAATCACTCAAAAGCCGAAAACGGGTCGTCGACGTTCTCCGTCGCGACCGGAACGTTTTCGACGACTTCGCCGTCCATATTCAAGTAAATTTTATCTTCCAAAATCTCTTGAATAACGATTTGCAATTTATCTTTTTTATCCGCGGCGGAAACGAACGGACGTTGACTTTTGTTCAAAACGACAAGCCGTTTTTGAATCAGCGCGGAAAGACGAAAACGACCGCCGACTTTCTCGATCAGCTTTTCTTCCTTGAGTTCTTCAATCATTTTTGCAACTCCTCGACGCCGCCGCGTCGGTTTTACCTTTTCGTTTTCTTTCGGTTAATTCGCGCGCCGCCAACGTTTGCGCCGCGATTATTTTTCGCTTAAAAAAGCAAGAATTTTTTTATACGCCTCGTCGAGGTCGTCGTTAACGACGCGCCGACGATAAAAACCGCTCGCCGCCAACTCTGCCTCGGCCTGCGCGACGCGTTTTTCGATTTCCGCGTCGTCTTCCGAACCGCGCCCCTTCAAGCGTTCGCGCAACGCCTCGATCGACGGCGGCTCGATAAAAATCGTCTCCGCGTCGGGATAAGTCGCCGCGACGCTCGCCGCGCCCTTCACGTCGATCTCAAGAACAACCCAATCGCCCCGTTCCAACGCCGCCTCGACGTCGGCGCGAAGCGTTCCGTAAAGCGCGCCTCCGGCGTACACTTCGAACGATTCGAGAAACTCGCCCGCTTCGCGTCGCCGCAAGAACTCGTCGCGACTCAAAAAGCGATAGTCGACGCCGTCGATCTCGCCGGGCCGCGGAGAACGCGTCGTTGCGGAAACGCTCGAAACCAACGGAAAATCGGTTTCGGCGAAAAGTCGCTTAAGCAACGTTCCCTTCCCGACGCCGGACGGGCCGGAAAAAACCAAAACTCGCCCGCGACGCGGCGCGCCGTCGTTCGTTCGTTCGTTCTCGCTCTTCATTTTTCCTCGCGTCGCCGCCTTTTTCGCCTATAAATCCCGCGTCGCTACTCGACGTTTTGCACCATCTCGCGGATTCGTTCGATCCCCGACTTCATCTCGACGACGCGCGCCAAAACGTCGGGCGAATTCGCCTTCGAGCCGATCGTGTTCGTTTCGCGAAACATCTCCTGCGTAATAAAGTCGAGCTTTTTACCGCAAGCCGTTTCGTTTTCCATCGTCTCCGCAAACTGCTTCAGGTGCGAATAAAAACGAACGATTTCTTCGGAAATATCGACCCGATCGGTATAAACGGCAATCTCGCGAATCAAATCGCTCGGTTCCAAAGTCGCGCCTTCGTCGGCCAAAACCTTAGCGACGCGCTCGGTCAAACGGCGGCGATAATTTTCGACGACGGTCGGCGCCAACGTTTCCACTTCGCCGATCAAGACGCGCAACGCGTCCAAATTCTCGGTCAAGTCGCGTTTCATCGACTCGCCTTCGGCTTCGCGCATCGCTTGCATTTGTTCGAGCGCGGCGTCGACGGCGCGCGCGATCGCCCCCCAAAGAAGCTCCGGAAGCCCCGTTTTCTCGGAACGCGACGCGTCCCTCGCGACGCCGGGCAAACGCAGGTACTCGACGAGCGAACCTAAATTGTCGACGCTCGCAAGCTCGGGATTCTCAAAGGCGAAACGCTTCGCTTCGCTCAAATAACGCTTCAACGCGTTAAAATCCAAACCGATTTCGGCTTCCGCCGCGTCTTTTTCAAGTCGCAACGAAAAATTTACCGAACCGCGCGCCAACTTCGTTCGCAACCGTTCTTCGATCTTCGACTCAAGAACCGCAAAACCGTCGGGCAAACGCATCGACGTTTTCAAAAAGCGATTGTTCACCGCCTTAATTTCCGTCGAAATCACAAACCCATTTTCGCAGATCGACGCCGCGCCAAACCCGGTCATACTCGTCAACATCGCGCGCTCCAACTATCCAAGCGTCCGTCAACACTCGAACGCCGCGCCTTTACGCCGCGACGTTCGTTCCCTCAACCTTTGTTCGCCGTTTAACGTTTGCGCGTTAAAGCGACAAACTTTAAACGCGACTCATTCGGTCGGAGCGTTTTCAGCCGGAGCCGCGTCCGTCGCCGGAGCGGTTTCAGCCGGAGCCGCGTCCGTCGCCGGAGCGGTTTCAGCCGGAGCCGCGTCGGTCGCCGGAGCGGTTTCAGCCGGAGCGGTCGCGGCGGCTTCGACGCCGACCATATCTTGGAGCGACGAACCGGATTTCATTCCGAGAATATGACGACCGCCGATGCACGCGACGAACCAAATAATCGCCGCGACGACGGTAATGCGCATAAAAACGTCGCCCGTCTTAGCGCCGAACGCGCTGTTGCCGCCCATCCCGCCGAACGCGCCGACCAAACCGCCGCCCTTGCCGCGTTGCAACAAAATGATCAAAATCAGGAAGAGCGACAACAAAACCATAAACAGGAAAAGGAGCGATTGCAGGAAACCGGCCATATTTCAAAATCCCATAAGTCGCCGCTCGACGTTCGCCGCGCGGCATAATGTTCAAAAACCCTTGTTTGCAACGTTTTTCGTCGCCGACGTTCAATTCGCGCGTCGACCGACGTCGTCAAGCGCGAACGCCAACCGAAGAATTTCGACGACGAGCGTCGTTATTTTATTATAACCGGAATCGCGTCAAGCGCAAGCGGGCGCCAAGGACGCCGCGACGCGTTCTTCAAGAAATTTCCCGCTTTTTATCCAAAAACAAGAAAATTTTCGAAAAACGCGTCCGTTTAAACGTCAAAAACGCCAATTCACGCCGTCGTTCGCCGCCGACGTCGATCGACGCGACGGCAAACGACGCTCAAACGCTCGGCTCAGCGAACGTTGTTGATGATTTCCATAAAGGCGTCGACCTTCAAGGAAGCGCCGCCGACGAGCGCGCCGTCGACGTCCGGCTTGCTGAGAATTTCTTTAGCGTTCGAACCTTTGACGCTGCCGCCGTATTGAATGCGGACGACGTCGGCGACTTCTTTGCCGTAACGTTCGGTCAACCAAGCGCGAACGTCGGCGTGAACTTCTTGCGCTTGATCCGGGGTCGCGACCTTGCCGGTGCCGATCGCCCAAACC
>JAGBDD010000216.1 GCA_017937685.1 Thermoguttaceae bacterium
CGATTTGCGCCGGGGCTTGCGGTTGGGCGACAGAGGCGATTTGCGCCGGGGCTTGCGGTTGGGCGACCGGGGCGATTTGCGCCGAAGCTTGCGGTTGGGCGACCGGGGCGATTTGCGCCGAAGCTTGCGGTTGGGCGGTCGGGGCGATTTGCGCCGGGGCTTGCGGTTGGGCGGTCGGGGCGATTTGCGCCGGGGCTTGCGTTTGGGCGACCTGGGCGACTTGCGTCGAGGCTTGCGGTTGAATCGTCGGGGCAATTTGCGCCGGAGCTTGCGGTTGAGCGGTCGACGCGAAAGCCGGTTTGTTCGGGAACGCCGGGACGGGACGACCGAGACGCGCGGCGATTTGCGTCGTTTGCGCTTCCCAAGCGGCGGCGTTTTCGGTTTCGCCGAGCGAGTAATATTTGTCCGTCAAGAGCGCGGACGCTTCCAATTCGCCGACCGCTTTCGTCAGCGGGGCGATCGCCTCGGCGCGGCGCGTTCCTTCGAGAAGCGTTAACCCGTAATAGTACTGCGCTTGCGGATAGTTCGGATTCTGCGCGATCAACGCCGAAAACGCCGCGTCGGCGGTCGCGTAATCGGCGCCGTCGAACGCCGACTTGCCTAAATCGAAACGATATTGCTGATTTTGCGGTTCGTAACGGAGGGCGGTTTCGAACTCCCGCTTCGCTTCCGCAAAACTCATTTTCTTGCGGGCGACGACGGCGATCCGATAGTGCGCTTGCCCTAAAACGGTCGGCGGCGCCGTCGCGGCTTCCGGAGTCGCGAGATATTTTTGATACAACCGCGCCGAATCGTGAAATTTGCCCTGTTCGAAATAAGCGTTCGCTTGGAGCAAAAGACGATCCGCCGATTCCTTGAACGGCGCGCCCAACGGCGAAACGAGCGTCGAACGCTTTGGCGGCGCGGGCGGAGCGTTCGGGTCGGGGAGATTCTCGACGTCTTGACTCAATTCGCCCGCGACGTAATCGGACGAAGAAGACGAAAACCAATCGGTCGCGCAACCCGGCGCCGTCAACGCGGCCCCTAAGGCTAAAGCAATCAGGTTCAGTTTGCGAGCGAACGTCTGCATAATGCGTCTCCTTCGACGGATAAAAAATTAGGTCGGACGTTCCAAGAAAAACGGAAGTCCGGTCGTATTAAAGGTATCGACTGTAACGAATCGCGCGTTTAGTTTTTTTGAAAAAAACGCCGAAAAGAACTGAATTTTTGAGCGGCGGCAACCGATTTGCGAGGCTTGGAAGAAAAACAACGTTAAAACGGCGCGTCGACGAGGACAAACGCGCGATTTCGACGGAAGAAGCGAACGCCGAAAAGAAGAAAAAGCGCAAGAAAGGGCCGCGTCGACGAAAAGAAAACGGTCGACGCGGCCCGGCAAAGAAGGGAAAAATGTTATTTTCGGCGCGGACGGCGGCGCGGGGCGGTCGGTTTGACGTTGTTTGACTTTGCAAAGTCGGTAAAATCGGCAAAGTCGACGTCGTCGAGTTCCGGGACGTCGTCGAATTTGGGGGGCGCGACCGGTTTGCGCGGCGTTCCTTGACCGCGTCCGGCGTTTTTTCCGAAGCGTCGACCGGCGTTTTGTTGGTTTGGGGCGCGTTTGGCGAAATTGGCGCCGCAAATTTGGCGCAATTCCGCTTCGAGACCGGCGTCCAACGCGTCGACGTCGAAATTCGCGTCGATTTTCTCTTGGAACTGCCCGGCGAACTCGAGTTGAGACGCGGCGCGAAGGGCGGCGTCGGCTTCGTCGTCGAGCGCTTTCGGGTCGAACGCTTCCTCTTCGTCGACGCCGATCGGGGAAAGCGGGACTTCGGCCAAAACGTCGTATTTCGCGCCGCCGCGTTCGAGTTCGCTCGAGTAAACGAGAACCGCGTCGACCGGCGAGGAGCCGAAAAAGACGTTCGAGCGTTCGAAAATCATCCGGCTAAGACCGCCTTCGAAACCGGATTCGCGATCTTTTTGGCGCGCGCGACCGACGGTTAAGTGCGGCGTAAATTCTCTGTTTTCCGCAGGGTACCCAAGTTCCGCGAGTTCCGCTTCAATTCGGCGGGCGAGTTCGCGAATTTCGCGGGTTCCTTCGCGAACGCCGATCCAAATCGACCGGGGAGCGTCCGCGTTCGGGAACGCGCCGACGCCTTCGAAAACGAGGTCGAACTGCTCGAACTTGCGGCAACCGCGCTCGACCGCCGCAACGACGCGGTGAAGATCGACCGTCGGAACGGTTCCGAGAAATTTTAGAGTAACGTGAAAGTTTTCCTCTTCCACCCATTTTACGTTCGGATAGGCTTCCATCACCGGGCGGAGCGCCTTGCGCGCCTCGGTTCGAATCGACGGGGAAATTTCAACGGCGATAAAGGCGCGAACGGTCGGTTTCATCGGAATAACTCCTAAAATAGGAATGATAGGAAGGACGGGCAAGGGGAACGCGGAAGGCCGGCGAACGGACGTTGCAACCGCGCCGGCGATAATACGACAATATTTTATCTTGAAGCGCGAAAAATTCAATTTTAAGCGCGAAAAATTGTTGCGATTAGTCGTCTAAAAAATCGGCGTTGGTTTGAATATTGTCGCGGTGAACGATTTCGTCGTAAGGGCAAAAACCGAGAATATCGGCGATTTCCGACGCGCGGCGGCCCCGAATCATCGCGACTTCCTTGTGTCCGTAATTGGCGAGCCCGCGGGCGATTTCGCGATTTTCGCGGTCGACGATCGAAACGACGTCGCCTTTTTTGAAACGTCCGAAACAGTTCAAAACGCCGATCGGGAGGAGACTTTTTCCCTGTTGTTCAAGCGCTTTGGCGGCGCCGTCGTCGACGACGAGACTTCCGCTCGGGACGGGCGCGAACCGCACCCAACGCTTGCGAGCGGAGAGGCGGCGGCGCGGAAAGAAAACCGTCCCGTATTCTTCGCCGGTGTAAATTTTCGTCAAAATCTCCGGATCGTCGCCGTTCGCGATCATCATACACCCTCCGGCGCTCGTTACCGTCTGCGCGGCTCGGAGCTTGCTCGACATTCCGCCTTTGCTGCGGCTCGAGCGTTTCTCGGCGACCATTCGCATCAGGTCGGGCGTCCAACGGTCGACGACGGAAACGAGTTTCGACTCCGGCAAACTCGGGTCGCCGTCGTAAAGACCGTCGACGTCGGTCAGCAGAATCAGGAGCGATTCCGGGAAAATGTTCGCGACGAGGGACGCGAGACGGTCGTTGTCGCCGAAGGTCGAGTCGAGTTCGGCGGTGCTGACCGCGTCGTTTTCGTTGACGATGGGAAGAGCGCCGAATTTCAGGAGCGATTTGAAGGTGTTGCAAGCGTTCAGATAACGGTCGCGACGCGCCAAATCGTCGGCGGTGAGGAGGACTTGCGCCGCGAGAACGCCTCGAGCGTCGAGTTCCTGTTCGTAAAATTGGATGAGCGTTCCTTGCCCGACCGCGGCGACCGCTTGCAGTTCCGGGTGCGATTTCGGACGCTTCGACAGGCCGAGCCGCCCCATTCCGGCGCCGACCGCCCCGGAACTGACGAGGATCACCTCGACGCCGCGTTCGCGAATGGCGCAAATTTCGGCGACCAACGAACGAATCCGGTCGCGGTTGAGGAGACCGTCGCGCGTCGTGAGGACGTTGGTGCCGACTTTAACGATTAAATGACGGGTCGTTTGAACGATTTCTTGTCTGCTTAAGCTGATCATCTTGGCAAGGGGCGCAAAATAAGGAAAACGCGCAAAATAAGGGCGCGTCGGCGAACCGTCGTCGACGAAAACGCGTCTTTTATTGTCGGCGCAAAAACGATTTTTGTCAATATCGTTCTTCGACTTTCCGTCGTTTTCGCGTCGCTTTTTCCCGTTTCTTGAAAATTTTTTGCGTTCTCCGCGTTTTCTTTCAATATATCTATAGGCAAAAAACAAAAACGACGGCGACCCTCGAAGGACGTAGGCGAAATTTAGACGGTTTGGCGAAAACGGTTAAAATTTGCGGATTGGGCGCGTCGGCGCTCGACGCTAAAGTCGGGGAGCGCGGTTTTTCGTCGGCGCCCGCTCTTTTCGAAAAATAAAATTAGGTTAAAATAAGAAAGGAGAGATTCGACGGCGGTTCCGGCCCTTAGCGTTCGGCGACTTCCGCTTGGCTCCAATTTTCGGCGCGCGTCGTTTTTTGACGCCGCGGCGAAAGAGGAAAAAAAAGATAAAATAGGTTTGGGGAACGAAAAATGCAAATTTGGCCGGCGATCGATATTCGCGGCGGGCGTTGCGTCCGTCTTTGTCAAGGCGATTACGGACGGGAAACGGTGTACGGCGATTCGCCCGCGGAAACGGCCGATTTTTGGCGTTCGAAGGGCGCGCGTCGGTTGCACTTGGTCGACCTCGACGGCGCGAAGGACGGAACGACGGCGAATTTCGACGCGGTGAAGAAAGTCGTCGAAACGACGGCGCCCTTTGGCGTCGAGTGCGAACTCGGCGGCGGCGTCCGCTCGGAGGAAACGATTCGCCGCTTGCTCGACCTCGGCCTTTCGCGCCTCGTCGTCGGGACGCTCGCGCTGAAACAGCCGGAGTGGTTCCTCGAAATGTGCGAAAAATTCCCGAACAAACTCGTTCTCGGAATCGACGCTCGCGGCGGAATGGTCGCGACCGACGGCTGGCTCGAAACGAGTTCGACGCGGGCCGTCGATTTGGCGAAACGCTTCGACGGCGCCCCGATCGCCGCGCTGGTTTACACCGACGTCGCGACCGACGGAATGATGAAGGGCCCGAACGTCGCCGAAACGGTCGCGATGAAGGACGCCGTTTCGATTCAAGTCGTCGCGTCCGGCGGGATTTCGAATATCGACGACGTTAAAAAACTTTGCGACGCGAAAATTGAAGCGTGCATCATCGGGCGCGCGCTGTACGAAAAGACGGTCGCCCTCGAAGACGCGTTGAAGTTCGAGAATTGACGTTGCAAACGCGTAAGGCGGCGAGCGGCGTTAAGACGGCGGAAATAGCGAAATCGTATAAAACGCCTGTTTCGATTGAACGGGTAAAACGGATAAATAGCGGAAAATAGCGAAACGAGGGAAGTTGGAAATGCGCGAAGAGGAACGCGTTGTGATCACCGGCGTCGGGTTGGCGGCGCCGAACGGTTCGAATTTGACGGAGTACCGCCGCGCGATTTTGAACGGCGTTAGCGGCGTCGTCCCTTACGAAATCCGCTATTTTGGCCCGACGGTCGCCGGCGTCTGCAACTGCGACGTGTTGAAGTGGCAGTCGCGCCGCGAGTTGCGCCGGGGCACCCGCGCCGGGAGCCTTTCGATTTACTGCGTCGGGGAAGCGATCGCCGATTCCGGGCTCGACTGGGAAAACGTCCGCAAAGACGCGGTCGGCGTTTACATCGGCGTTACCGAACACGGCAACGTCGAAACGGAAAACGAAATTTATCAAATTAAGCAATACGATTACGACTGCGCGTATTGGTCGCACCACCACAACCCGCGCACCGTCGCGAACAACCCGGCGGGCGAAGTAACGCTTCGATACGGAATCACCGGGCCGCACTACACGCTCGGGGCCGCTTGCGCCGCGGGGAACGCCGGGATTATTCAGGGCGTCCAACAGCTTCGACTCGGCGAAGTCGACGTCGCGCTGGCCGGGGGCGTTTCGGAAAGTATTCATACGTTCGGGATTTTCGCGGCGTTCAACGCTCAAAACGCGCTCGCGAAACACGACGATCCGACGAAAGCGTCGCGACCGTTCGACGTCGACCGCAACGGCATCGTCGTCGCGGAGGGCGGCTGCGTTTACGTTCTCGAACGCCTCTCGGACGCGAAAAAACGGGGCGCGAAAATTTACGGCGAAATCGTCGGATACGCGATGAACAGCGACTCGACCGACTTCGTTCTCCCGAACGCCGAGCGTCAAGCGCAATGCGTTTCGAAGGCGTTGGCGCGAGCCGGATTGGCGCCGGAGGAAATCGATATCGTCAACACGCACGCGACCGCGACGCACGCCGGCGATATTATCGAAGTCGAAGCGTTGCGCAACGTCTTCGGCGCGTCGAAAAAGACGTATATTAATAATACGAAGAGTTTCATCGGACACGCGATGGGCGCGGCGGGCGTTCTCGAGTTGGCCGGGAACCTCCCTTCGTTCGACGACGGCGTCGTTCACCCGACGATCAACGTCGACAACCTCGACCCGGAATGCGAAATCGCGAACCTCGTCCTCAACGAGCCGAAGGAAATCGGCTCCGTCCGCTATATCTTGAACAACTCGTTCGGAATGGTCGGGATCAACGCGGTCGTGATCGTCGGAAAATACGACGAATAACGCGACGGCGTAAAAAGCGGCGGTTGGGCAAGAAAGATAAAACGAACGGCTTGCGCAAATCTGGACGACAAATAGAGAAAATAAGTAAAATGGAAAAGGACGGCGGTCGCGAGTTCGCGAACTTGCGGCGTCGGTCTTAACGACAACGATAAAAAACGGCTCCGCTTTCGAGCGCGGTCGGATACGAAGGAGTCTCATTATGACGACGGCTGAAATTAGAGAAACGATCATCGGCATTCTTTCGGACATCGCGCCGGACGAAGATTTCGACTCGCTCAAAGACGAAGTTTCGTTCCGCGACCAACTCGGAATGGACAGTATGGATATGCTCGACGTCGTTCTCGAACTGCGTCGCAAGTTCAAACTGCAAATTCCGGAATCGGATTATCCGCGCCTCGACTCGATGAACTCGACGCTCGAATACCTCGAACCGCTCCTCCAAGATCGTTAATCGGAGCGCGCTCGATTTTTCAAACCGCGACGCGTTCGCGGTTTTTTTGTCGCGTTTCGGCGACTTGCAAAACGACGAAAAACGCCGAAAGTTCGTCGCGTTAAATGGGGAAGACCGGACGTTTGAGACGTTCGCGCCGTTCGACGCGAGCGCTCGAGCGGAGCGTCCGGCCCCTTGCCGCGACGAAAAAAAGCGCTATAATTGATAAAATTTTAGGAGCGGTTCTCGATAGACGGGCGCGAAATTTTAGGCGCGTCGCGGGAACGCTCGACGAATCGATACGAACGCCGACGACGCTCGGCCCGGGAGCGGTTTTTTGCCTACTCGAACTTTGCGCGACAAAAAACGGCCTCGCGATTTTCTTTTTGGATCGCGCGCTTGGCTGAACCTTACGACGCCGCCTAGAGGGCGGCGTTAGGTTCCGTTTGCGAAACGACGTTAACGTTTCGTAATTTAATTTTTGTTTGGTCGGCGATTCGCGTTGGAAAAGAGCGAACGACTCTTCGACGCTCGAACGACGGCGAACGAATTTCAAGCGTCGCGGCGTTCTTGCCGACGACGTTTCCCGCGCAAAAAAAAGAAAGCGAGTAAAAAGAGGTTTTACGATGGCTTCCGTTATAACGAACGCGTCCGATTCTTGCCGTAATATCGTTATTTTCGACACCACCTTGCGCGACGGCGAACAGTCGCCGGGCGCGAGTATGAATCTGCAGGAAAAACTCGAAGTCGCGAAGGCGCTCGTCGAACTCGGCGTCGACGTGATCGAAGCCGGGTTCCCGATCGCGTCGCCGGGCGACTTCGAAGCGGTGCGCGAAATCGCTAAAATCGTTAAAGGCGCCTCCGTTTGCGGCCTCGCTCGTTGCGTTCCGGCCGATATCGACCGCGCCTGGGAAGCGTTGCGCGAAGCGGATGATCCGCGGATTCACGTCTTTTTGGCGACGAGCGCCATTCACCGCGAGTTCAAACTCCGTATGACGGAGGACGAAATCGTCGCGCGCGCCGTCGAAGGCGTCAAGCGAGCGAAGGGATATTGCTCGAACGTCGAATTTTCCCCGGAAGACGCCTGCCGCACCGAGATCGATTTCCTTTGCCGCGTCGTCGAAGCGACGATCGCCGCCGGCGCGACGACGGTCAATATCCCGGACACCGTCGGCTACACGACTCCGGTCGAGATGACCGAACGCATCAAAACGCTGTTGAATCGCGTTCCGAATATCGACAAAGCGGTTATTAGCGTTCACTGCCACAACGACCTCGGGATGGCGGTCGCGAACTCGCTGTCGGCGGTCGCCGCGGGCGCCGGTCAGGTCGAGTGCGCGATCAACGGGCTCGGCGAGCGGGCCGGGAACTGCGCTTTGGAAGAGATCGTGATGGCGTTGCGGACGCGCCGCGATATTTTCAAAGCGGACACGCGAGTCGTTTCGCAACGCTTGGCGCCGACGAGCCGCTTGGTCTCGAAGGTTACCGGTTTGAAGGTGCCGCGCAACAAGGCGATCGTCGGTCAAAACGCGTTCGCGCACGAGTCCGGCGTTCACCAAGACGGCGTCCTGAAAGAGCGCACGACTTACGAGATTATGAGCGCCGAGAGCGTCGGGTTCGCGAAAAACGACCTCGTTCTCGGGAAACACAGCGGACGCGCCGCGTTGGCCGCTCGGATTAAATCGCTCGGGTACGAACTGGAACGCGAACAACTCGACGCCGCGTTCGAGGCGTTCAAGCGCTTGGCCGACCTGAAAAAAGACGTGTTCGACGCCGATATTATCGCGATCGTCGACCGCCAAACGTCGCCGAACGCGTCGAGCGACGCCGCGGGCGATTGGGAAGTCGTTTCGTATTCGCTCGGTTGCGCCTCCGGGAAGGAGTCGACGTTCGAAGTCGTCCTGTCGCAAGGCGGCGTCGAGAAAAAAGCGACCGGAACGCAAGAAAACGGCCCGGTCGACGCGATGTTCGCCGCGGTTCGCCAAATCGTCGGGCTCCCGCTCGCGTTGAGCGATTTCAAAATCGAAGCGGTGTCCGGCGGCTCCGACGCGCAGGGCGAAGTCGTCGTCTTCTTGAACGACGACGCTTCGAAGTCGACCGTTCGCGGGCAAGCGACTTCGACCGACGTTTTCGAGGCGACGTTGCGCGCGCTCGTGAACGCCGCCAACCGCGTCCAAGCGTCGCGGAACGGCTAAAAACGACGCGTTTTTGACGACGCGACAAAAAGCGGGGACGCGGCGGCGAATTTTGCGCCGTCGCGTCCGCGTTTGTTTTTGGGGAAAAGCGTCGACGTTAGCGATAATTTTAAATTTTACGCTCGTTTTTTTACGGATTTTTTGAAGATTTTGTCATTTTTACGGCGTCGCCGAGCGCAAACGGTCGATTAAAAGAACGCGTCGCGCCTCGGCTTTAAGAAGCGCGTTAAAAATAAATCGTCGCGCAAATTTTGGGGCGTCGGACGATTATCGGAACCGAAAGTATTTGGCGTTGGAGATTTTTCCGTGCTTGGCAATAATTCGCAGTCGTTTTTTGGGCCGTCCAACTTGGTCGATTTGGTGCGCTATCGCGCGTCGATTCAACCGGACGACTTAGCGTTCGTTTATTTGACGGACGGCGTGAGTTCGGAAATTCGTCTGACTTACGGCGAGCTTGACCGTCGTTGTCGCGCGCTGGCTTCTTGGTTGCGTCGCAATAATATGCGCGGTAAACGAGCGTTGCTCCTTTACCCGCCGGGGCTCGATTTTATCGTCGCGTTTTACGGGTGTCTTTACGCCGGCGCGACCGCCGTTCCGGTTTATCCGCCGCGTCGGAACCGTTCGATGCTGCGCATTCAAGCGATTTCGGACAGCGCCGAAGCGAGCCTCGCGATGACGACCGGCGACGTTCTGAAGCGCGTCGCGACGATCGTCGACGAAACGCCGAATTTGAAGCAACTCCCTTGGATCGCGACCGACGAAATGACGCCCGGTCTCGAAGACGAGTGGGTCGACCCGCAAATCGGCCCGGACGAGTTCGCGTTTTTCCAATACACGTCCGGTTCGACCGGCACGCCGAAGGGCGTTATGTTGTCGCACGCGAATATGCTGCACAACTCGATGCTGATTCAAACCGGTTTCGAACACACGCGGTCGAGCAAAGGCGTCTTTTGGCTCCCGAGTTATCACGATATGGGGCTCATCGGCGGCGTCGTGCAACCGGTGTACTGCGGTTGCCCGAACATTATGATGTCGCCGTTGTCGTTCTTGACGAAGCCGTACCGCTGGCTCTCGGCGATTTCGACCTACCGCGGCACGACGAGCGGCGGCCCGAACTTCGCCTACGACCTTTGCGTTAAGTCGATTAAAGACGAACAGCTCGAAACGCTCGACCTAAGTTCTTGGAAAGTCGCGTTCAACGGCGCCGAGCCGGTGCAAGCGGAGACGCTCGAGCAGTTCGCGAAGAAATTCGAGCCGTGCGGCTTCAAGTACGAATCGTTCTATCCCTGCTTCGGGCTGGCCGAAGGGACGCTCCTCGTTACCGGCGGCGCCCGCGACCAAGCGCCCGTTACTCGCGACGTCGACGCCGACGCCTTGGCCGCCGGAAAAGCGGTCGACGCGATTCCCGGAAGCGCTCGCGTGAAAACGCTCGTTTCGAGCGGTCGAATGGTCGTCGACCAACGCGTCGTCGTCGTCGATCCGGAAACGCGGCTCGAATGCCCCGTCGGTCAAATCGGCGAAATTTGGACGAAAAGCGGCAGCGTCGCCAAGGGCTATTGGCGCAACGAAGCCGAAACCGAGCGAGCGTTCCGCGCTTGTATCGCCGACACCGGCGAGGGCCCGTTCCTCCGCACCGGCGACCTCGGCTTTATGGTCGACGGCGAACTTTTCGTTACCGGGCGCATCAAAGACCTGATCATCATTCGCGGCGTCAACGTTTACCCGCAAGACGTCGAGTTGACGGCGCAACACGTTTCGCCCCTTCTGCGCCTCAACAACGGCGGCGCCTTTATGATCGGCGAGTTTCGGAAAGAAAAATTGGTTCTCGTGCAGGAAGTCGAGCGTCGTTTCAAAAAGGAAGACGCGCCGCAGATTTTCAGCGAAATCCGCAAAGCGATCGCGCTGGAACACGAGATTCCGATCGACGCGATCGTCCTGATTCGCTCCGGAAGTTTGCCGAAAACGTCGAGCGGCAAGGTGCAGCGACACGCGTGTCGAGCGTCCTTCTTAGCGGGCGAACTTGAACCGCTCGCGTCTTGGTCTCTTGAAGAAGCGACCCTTGCGACGACCGCTCCGGTTCCCGGCGCGAAAACGGGGTTCGGCTCCTTCAGCGCCGAAGAAAACCCGCTCTACGTCGACGAACAAGGAAAGTTTCGCGCCGACGAAAGCGTCGACGCGACGGGCGACGCCGCCGCCGGTTGGGAAGCGACGCGCCGCGATATTTCGAAAGTGTTGACGAAAACGGACGAAAAATCGGTCGAACGAGAGACCGAAAAAGCGGAAAACGCGCCGTGTCCTTGCGGCCCGGTCTCTTACGAAGAGACGGTGAAAATCGTTCTCGACGAAGTTTATCGCGTCGCTAAAGAACGCGCTCGCAACCTTTCGATCGACTCCGACATCACCGAGCTGGGGCTCGACTCCCTCGAGCGAATGGAAATTTTGGCCGCGCTCGAAGACCGGTTCGGCGGTCAGTTCCCGGAACACGTCTTGCCGACGCTCTTCACCGCTCGCGAAGTCGTCGACGCGGTGCGCAAACACCTCGGCGGCGGACGCGTGTTCGAGGTTGAAGAAACGAAGAAAACGTTTGAAATCGACGAATCGTGTTACGATTTCGCGAAATTCCCCGAATATCTCGCGATGCACGAAAAAGTCGAGCTGGCCAACCGTTTGGGCTTGAGCCACTTCTTCGAACCGCACGAAGACGCCGCCGGCGCGACGACGACGATTAAAGGAAAAGAGTATATTAACTTTTCGTCGTACAACTACATCGGTTCGTCCGGGCACCCGAGCGTCGTCGCGGCGGCGCAGGAAGCGGTCGCGACTTACGGAACGACCGCCGGCGCGAGCCGTATCGTCGCGGGCGAAATCCCGTTGCACCAAGAGTTGGAAGACGAGATTACGAAGTTCCTCGGCACGGAGGACACGATCGTTTTCGTCGGCGGGCACCAAACGAACGAAAGCGTTATCGGGCACCTGATGGGCGCCGAAGACCTGATTTTGCACGACTCGCTCGCGCACAACTCGATCGTTCAAGGTTGCATTCTTTCCGGCGCGCGCCGCCGACCGTTCCCGCACGGGGATTGGGACGCCGTCGACAAGATTTTGAGCCAACACCGCGGGAAGTATCGTCGCGTCCTGATCGCGCTCGAAGGCGTGTACAGTATGGACGGCGACTATCCGGACTTGCCGGAATTTATCCGCGTTCGCAACAAATATAAGACGCTCCTGATGGTCGACGAAGCTCACTCGATCGGCGTTCTCGGCGAAACCGGGCGCGGCGTCGGCGAACACTTCGGCGTCGACCGTCGCGACGTCGACCTTTGGATGTGCACGTTGAGCAAGACGTTCGGAAGTTGCGGCGGGTACATTTCCGGTCGCAAGGAGTTGGTCGAGTACCTGAAGTACACCGCGCCGGCGTTTATGTTCAGCGTCGGGATGCCTCCGGCCGCCGCGGCCGCCGCGATCGCGTCGTTGCGTCTCCTGCAACGCGAGCCGGGTCGAGCCGCTAAGTTGCGAGAAAACAGCGCTTACTTCAAAAAGTTGGCGCGCGGGTACGGGATGGACGTCGGCTTGGCCGAGGATACCGGCGTCGTTCCGGTCATCGTCGGGAACTCGATTCACTGCCTGAAAGCGTCGCATATGCTCTTCCTGAACGGCGTGAACGCGCACCCGATTCTGCACCCGGCGGTCGAAGAGCGACACGCGCGCATCCGCTTCTTCCTGACGTCGGAACACACCCGCGAACAAATCAAAACGACGGTCGACTTGCTGGCCGGAATTTTGCAACAAGTCGCGGAATCTTGACGCGGAGAACGACGCGCTCGGCGTTAAATTAGCGAGAGCGCGAAAAATTAACGGTCGCGCGGCTCGACGGGGAAACTCGTCGGGCCGCGCGTTTTTCTTGTCGACGTTTAGGAGCGGCTTCGCCAAACCGACGAGCGGGGGCGCGTTGCGGAGCGTTTTTAGGCGTTTTTTCTTGCGATTCGACGCGTCGCGGTTTTTCCGCCTTTTAATCTTTTTGCCTTTTTAACTTTTGGAAAGGGCGGCGTTCGGCTTGACGAGAATCGGTAAAATTGTTATTTTTTACCGGCGAAAAGTTCGCGGGAGAAAAAGTCGGACGGAACGACGGAAAAACGGAACGGAAATTTGACGGGCGCGGCGAAACGGAGAAAAAACGGTCGAAAAGAAACGACGGGCGGACGCCGGCTCGGCGCGGCGACGGCGTTCGGCGCGATCGCGCTCTTGGCGGCGCTCGGCGGGCCCGGTTGCGCGTCGCGGTACGCCGAGCATTTGCAAACGGTTCGCCGCGACCTTTACGACGTCGGCTCGCTCGAACCGGCGAAGGCGGAGATCGAGCGTCGGGCGAAAAACGCGCCGAAAAAAGAACAAGACGTCTTAACGCTAAACGCCGCTTCGGTCGCGCTTTGCGAAGGAGACGTCGTCGACGCGAAGTCGAAGTTGCTCGCCGTCCGCGACCGTTTCGACGAACTCGAACTCCAAGCGGCGAAGCGAACCGGCGAAAATCTTTTGACGTATTTGGCCGACGAAAACGCCGCGTCTTACGAGGGCGAAGATTACGAGAAAGTCTTGATTCGCGCCTATTTAACGCTTGCGGAGTTGTTGAGCGGCGGCGGAGCGGACGGCGTTTCCGGCGACGGCGGCGACGCGCGGGCCTTCGCGAAACAGATCGTCGCCAAACAAGACGAAATCGTCCGAGGCGGCGCGATTCCCGATCCGGAAAATCCGGAAAAAACGATCAATCCGAAAACGGCGTACCCGCGCGTTCCGCTCGGCGCTTACCTCGAAGGTCTTTTGCTCGAAGAGACTTACGCCGACCAAAACGAAGCGGCGCGGCGGTACGAACAGGTCGTCGCTTGGGCGCCGGAGTTTACCCAAGCAAAGGCGGACGTCGAGCGAGCGCGAACGAGCGTTCACTCTCAACCGGGGAACGGTTGCGTTTACGTCTTCGCGTTCGTTGGGCGCGGCCCTTGGAAGGAGCAGGTTTACTCGCCCGCGACGCAGGTTTCGCTCCTGATCGCCGACCAAATTTTCTCGGCGACGAACAAATACGCGGTTCCGCCGACCGTCGCGCCGGTTCCGATTCCGCAAATCGTCGTCGAGGAGCCGCGAATCGCTTGCGTTTCGGTCGAGGTCGACGGCGAACGAACCGCGACGACGGAGACGCTCGCCGACGTCAACGAAATGGCGGCGCGTCAGTTCGAAGCGACGAAAAACCAAGAAGTCGCTAAGGCGGTCGTCCGGAGAATCGTTAAAAAAGGAACGATTTACGCGGCGCAGCAGGTCGGGCAAGTCAACGAATGGGTCGGGCTTGCGGCGAACGTCGCGGGCGTCGTTTGGGAGGCGACCGAAACGGCGGACACGCGGTGCTGGGGGCTCCTTCCGGCGCAAATCCAAGCGACGCGGCTTGAGTTACCCGTCGGAGAGCGGCGCTTGACGCTTTACCCGGGCAACCGCGACGGCGAACGAATCGGAACGCCGGTCGAAACGATCGTTCGCGTCGAGCCGAACCGCAACGTTTACGTCTTGGTCAATTACCCGGAACGCGAACCGCTCGGAACGGTCGTTACCAGCTCGCGCTGACGGCGAAAGCGGCGAGCGATCGCGCGTTTTTTCTTAAAATAACGTTGGTTTAAGCGCTTTGCGTCGACTTTGCCGACTCGAAGCGCGTCTTTTTTTCTTGCGACGGCGTTTTTTCGCGTCTTGGCCGCCGCCGTTTCGGAACGCGTCGCGGTCTCTTTTTCCGACGTCGGGGCGGCGCTTTGCGTTGAGTTTAACGATGGCGCCGATTCTTTTCCGAGTAATTTAGGAAATCGTCGCGATTTTTTTTTTTTGAGTTGCTTTTCGGCGCCGCGGGGGTAAAATGACCGCAAATTATCGCGGCAAACGCTACAAACGTAAGGCTTGCGCGGATTTTGTGGGTTTTGATGTTTCGGCGAAGGACGGCGAAAGGAGCGGAAGGAAAAAATGATCGATTGGGTAGGGCAACTAACGGAGGTTTTGGGCGAGGAGGGCGCGAAGACCGCGTTGCTCTTCGCGGCGATATTCGTTGGATCAATCCCTTACTTATTGATCTTTTTCTTTAGTTCCGGCTTTCATCGTATTCCGAAATTACGGCGTTGCCGCAAGCGGTTCAAGAAGCTAAGTCGCGATTTTGCGGCTGCGTATGCGCGGGCGATCGCGCTCGAACCGACGCGTTTCGCCGATTTGCCGGTTATGCCGCTTTGGACGCCTTACGATTCGGATACGGAAACGACGGTAACGTCGACGGCGATTCCGGCGTCGGACGTCGACGCGTTCCTCGACGCTTTTGTCGCGGAGTTTTACGAAACGACCGGCGGCGACGTCGCGCTGACGCGGGGCGACAATCACAAGGCGGCGACGGGAAAGACGCGGGTCGTTTTGGCGGTGAAAGCGGCGTCGAAAAAGGGCGAGCTGGCGGTCGTCGCGCTGACGGCGCGAGCGGTCGGGAAAGTCGCGAACGTCTCGGTTCGTTGGTCGTGCTGGCCGGAGAGTATTTGGCCGGGACAGGCCGGAAAGACGCCGTTGCGTATGAGTTCCTTCAAAGGGACGAGAGTGTGCGACAAGTCCGGAAAAATCGATTATGAGGCGACTTGGAAAGGGTGTTTTTTCGACCCGCGCGCTTGGGTGGAGACGTATGGGTTGGCGCACGGCGGATATAGAGTCGTCGCGGAGTTCCGGAAGGAGACGGAGCAAGAAGCGCAAGAGTTGGCGCGGATTGCGACGGCGGTTTTGGCGCAAATGTCGTGAATCGCGGATTTTGAGCGTTAAGGGAGGAACGGGCGGCGCTTTGCGTCGAGTTTGACGACGGCGCCGATTCTTTTCCGTATAAATTGGGAAAAGGTCGCGATTTTTTGAGTCGTTTTGGCGCGCCGCGCGGTGAAGCGACGGCGAAAAATCGGGACAAGCGTTGTAAACGCGAGGTTTGGAGGGATTTTGCAGGTTTTGACGCGGCTCCTTTTGGGAGGAGGATTTAATACTAATGCATTTGCTCGATAATTTTTTGAAGTTCTTATTAGTGGTATTGGGGATCGTCGCGGGATACGGCCTAATAGTGGGCCTAGGCTTCGCGGTGAAATCCGATCTGCGGACTGAGATCGTTTGCGTCGCCGCGTTGGTTTTTGGTTGCGCTTACTATTTATTGACGCTTCCGTATCGCGCGTGCCGCAACCGTTGCAAGTCGCTTAGTAAGCAATTTGCGACGACGTATAAGAAGGCGCTCGCGACGGAGCCGACGCGCTTCGCCGATTTGCCGGTCATGCCGGTTTGGACGCCTTACGATATCGAAACGACGGTAATGTCGACGTCGATACCGACGAACGACGTCGACGCGTTCCTCGACGCTTTCGTCGCGGAGTTTTACGAAACGACCGGCGGCGACGTCGCGCTGACGCGGGGCGACAACCATAAGGCGGCGACGGGCAA
>JAGBDD010000217.1 GCA_017937685.1 Thermoguttaceae bacterium
CGGGGCGGTCGTGCGGACGACCGGCGCCGGGTCGCCAAGCCGGGCCGGGACGGTAACCGGGGCGTTTGTCGAACGGCAACGGTTGAATATCGCGTCGCCGTCCGCCGAAAATTAGGTCGAAAATCGGGTCGCGGGGGCGGCGACTCGGGTCGAGGAAAACGTCGGCGCCCCACCAAGGGTCGCGCGGGCGGAAACGCGGATCGAGGTAACGCGGGCCGTCGGGACGGCGGTTGAATCCGATGAAGAAATTCAAATGCCCGTCGACGAACGAGAATCCGAAACCCGGCGCGACGCCCGGAGGCGGCCCCCAAGGATGGTAGTGCGGCCAAGGAACGAATGAGTCGACCCAAACGCCGCTCCAAGGGCGGTACGTCCAAGCGCGGGCGTCGAAGAGTTCCCAACTCGGCTCGTAATAAACGGGGACGCGGTAGTATTCGTCGACGTAATCGGCGTAGTAAGCGTTGTTTTCGTAACGCTCGACGTAAATTTGAATCGCGGCGGAGTCGAGCGGTTCCGCGAGCGCGTCTTCTGTCAAAATAACGGTTCCGTCGTCGGACGCGACGGCGGTTTCGTCGTCGAGGACGTATTCCTCCGGAAGCGGTTTGACGAACTCTTCTTGGAGCGGGTGCTGACCGAGCCAATGGAGCCGCCCGGTTTTGTCGTCGGCCAACGCGGCGACAACGTCGAGCCGACCGGCGCGCGTCAAATCTTGAACGACCGCGGATTTGAGCAAAATCGTTTCGAGCGACTGCCAAACGAGCGCTTCCGAAACGACGTTCGCCAAGTCGTAACCCTGCAAATCGGGGTACGCTTCCCGAGCGCGAGCGACCGCCGGGCCGACGAGGTTGTAAAGTTTGAGGTCGTCCGGAACGTCGGCGTCGATCGCGAGGCGTTGGTCGGCGGAGACTTTCGCCGCTTCCGCTTGAGCGCGTTTTTCGAGCGCGTCGAAATTGCGGACGAGGTTCGAAACGTCGCGGCTCGGGTAATGCCCGACGACGAGCAAGAGCGGCGTTTGCAAGTTGAGAACGCCGTATTCGACCGCCGCCAAATCGTCCGACGAGACGGCGCCCGCTTGGATCGGCGTTAGATAAACGTCGCGGTCGGTCGTTTGCGTGAGGGCGTCCGGTTTGACCGGCATATCGGACGCGTAAAGAATCGTCGCGATCGGGAGGCGGTCGGCGGCGTTCGAGAGGCGCGGCAACGCGTTCGCGGCGTCGGACGCGCTCTTTAGATAACGGGCGTTCCCGGCGATCAGTTGGCGAAGCGCCGCGTCGGGCGTAATCGCGGCGTCGGCGGTTTCGGCGACGAGCGTTTCGGACGAATCGGGGAGCGCGAGCGCGGGAAGATCGGCGGTCGGCGTTTGGGCGAACGTCGGGACGGACGCGAGGGCGGGCGCGACGGTCGCCGCCGCTAAAATAAAATTAACGGCGCCGTTGGGAAATTTTTTCATAACGGGCTCCTTATCGATGATAAATTCGGAAAGCGCGGCGATAAGCGGAGGCGCGAACGGCGACTCCGACGCAACGTTTATTCTATTGTAACTTTTTTTGGCGGCGGCGCAACGGGAGCGCGACGTTTCGAGGGAATATTTTGGCCGCGTCGGGGGATATTTTGCTCGCTTGTCGGCAAAATGGGAAGACTGGGAAATAAAACGCGGCGGCCAACGGCTCGTCGATTCCGAGATCGGGGAGCCGGACGCGGCGGAAAAATCGGGCTTGTCGCGCTTCCGACGAAGGGAACGGGCGATCTTTCGGCGCCGCTTATTATATAGAACGCGTTTTTTCAACGTTTCTAAGTTTTTTTTCCGAATTTTGCCCAAAAGTTAAAAAAGACTTGCGCTTTATACCGGTAAATTGAGAAAATTTCGCCGCGCTTCCTTGCGGACGCCTTGATTAATTCGCCGAATTTTTTAAAATAGAGAGTATTGCGTTTTTGGAAATTTTTGCGTTGGCGTTCTCGGGCCGCGAAAGCGACCGTCGGGCGCGAACGTTGAATCTAAGCGTCGGCGTCGAACGTCGACGGGAGGCGAAAAAATGGCGAGTCCTTTAATTATTAGCGTTTCCGGGTTGCGAGGCGAAATTGGCGAAACGTTGACGCCGGAGGTCGCGGTTCGGTACGCGCTGGCGTATTCGAAGTCGGTCGCGTCGGACGGGCCGTTCGTGATCGCTCGCGACGGGCGCCGTTCCGGATCGATCTTCGCCGACGCGATTTGCGCCGCTTTGAACGCCGTCGGACGCTCGACGATCGACGCCGGAATCGCCGCGACGCCGACGGTCGGCGTCCTGATTCGCGACTGCGGCGCGGCGGGCGGAATCCAAATTTCCGCGAGTCATAACCCGAAACAGTACAACGGCTTGAAACTTTTCTCCGCCGAGGGCCGCGTCGTCCCGAAAGCGGAGGGCGAGAAGGTTTTGGCGGTTTACCGCGCGATCGAAGCCGGGTCGGAAAACGCCGCCGATTGGGTCGACGTCGACCGACTTGGCGAACGAACGACGATCGAAGACTCGACGAAAGCGCACCTCGACGCCGTCTTGAAAACGGTCGACGCCGACGCGATTCGAGCGAAAAAGTTCCGCGTCCTCCTCGACTCGAACAACGCGTCCGGGAGCCTGCTCGGCAAACGCCTGCTCGAAGAACTCGGGTGCGAGGTCGTTATTTGCGGCGAGACCCCGAACGGCGACTTCCTGCATACGCCGGAGCCGACCGTCGACAATCTGCAAAGCGTTTTTGAAAAAATCGTCGAAGCGAAAGCCGCCGTCGGTTTTTGCCAAGACCCGGACGCCGACCGCTTGGCCGTCGTCGACGAAAACGGGCGGTATATCGGCGAGGAATACACCGTCGCGATCTGCGCGAAAAACCGGCTCCAAAAGGCGAAAAAGAACGGAGAAACCGGCCCGTTCAACCTCGTGATCAACTGCGCGACGAGCCGTATGACGATCGACGTCGCGGAAAGTTTCGGCGGCGCCTGCTTCCGCTCTCCAGTCGGCGAGGCGAACGTCGTCGATCTGATGAAAGCGAAAAACGCGATCTTTGGCGGCGAAGGGAACGGCGGTCCGATCGACCCGAGCGTCGGGTTCGTGCGCGACTCCTTCGTCGGAATGGCGCAAATTTTGGAAGCGATGGCGCGGGAAGAGAAGCCGGTTTCCGCGCTCGCCGACGAAATCCCGGGATACTCGATTATTAAACGCAAACTCGATTTACCCGAAGGCGGGTTCGACAAAGTCGTCGAAGCGGTCGCGGCGGCGTTCCCGAACGAAGAGAAAAACTTCGAAGACGGACTCCGAATCGACTGGCCGGACGCGTGGGTCTTGGTTCGACCGAGCAACACCGAGCCGATCTGCCGCGTCATCGCCGAAGCGCCGACCGCCGAACGCGCGAACGAGCTTTGCGACCGCGTCGAAGCGTTGATGTAATAACGCGAAACGGCGCAAATAACGTTAAATAAACGTTTAAGTAATGAGAAGACTTGGCGCAACCGGCGCGCGACGAACGTCGCTTGTCGGTCGCGTCTTGCGTAAATCGTCCGACGGCGGCGTCGGAACGGTTGAAACGTTAGAATCGGCAAAAGAAGCGCTTGGCGCGCTTGGGGGCGACGTTTATGAAAATTATGGTGGGATGCGATCACCGCGGAATCGAGGCTCGAATGAACTTGGCGCGGACGATTCGCGCTTGGGGACACGAGGTGATCGAAGTTGGGCCGACGCCCGACAATCCGACGTCGGTCGATTATCCGGACGTCGCCGCTCCGGTGGCGCGCGCCGTTTCGGAGGGGGCGATCGATCGCGGTATTTTGATTTGCGGCACCGGAATCGGAATGAGCGTTGTCGCGAACAAATTTTCCGGCGTCCGCGCCGCGCCCGTTTTGGACGTTTTCACCGCCGAGTTGAGCCGTCGTCATAACGACTTGAACGTGTTGTGTTTAAGCGCCGACTTGTTGAACGCCGACGCGATGGCCGACGTCGCCGAAGCGTGGCTCCGAACCGAATTTTCCGGCGAAACCCGACACGCTCGCCGTTTGGGACGCGTCGCCGAGATTGAAAACGAGCAAGTCAAACTTCGGTAAAAACCGCCGTCCTTTGAGTAGGAAAAGCGCGGCGCAATGTTAATTGACGCCGCAAGAAGCGGGGAAATCGAACGTTAGACGGCGCAAAATCGGCGAACGAGGAAGACCGTATGAAGCCTAACGAATATTGGAACGGAGCGACGTTGTCGCCGCAAGCGCGACGGGGGCGGCGTTTCTCGCGTTATCACAGTAAATTGCGCGGACGTTTTTTCAGTTTTGGCTCTTGGAAGTCGCTTTTGGTTGCGTTTATCGTCGTCGGGCTTGCGGCGTTGTTTCGGGGATTGCGCGGAGAACGCGACGAATGACGACGGCGCGTCGATTTTGGAACGGCGCGGCGTTGGCAAGTAAAGACGCGTCGACAAAATAAAATTTCGTCGAACGGCGCGGAGGGGGAAATGCGTAAATCGTCGTTGGAACAAGAGTTAGCGAAACAGGTTGTTCGAGCGTTTTTCAAGGGGCGCGGTCGCAAAAACGGCCCGAAAGGTCTTGGCGCCGTCTTTATGCTCCTGGCCGTCGTCGCGCTCTTTGCGTTTTTGCAAGGACGCGGCGTTCGATTCGACGTTAATTCGCCGACGTCGGCGCCGACCGCGTCGATCGAGGACGGGTTGCGAGCGGTTCCGGACGTCGAAAACGGCGTCGTCGAGCGTTGCGTCGACGGCGACACGTTGATCGTTCGGTTCGACGACGGGACGACGGAGCGCGTCCGGCTGATCGGCGCGAACACGCCGGAAACGGTGAAGCCGAACTCGCCGGTAGAGCCGTTCGGCCCGGAAGCGTCGGCGTTTACAAAGCGTCGCGTCGAAGAGGCGGGCGGCGCGGTTCGTTTGGTCGCCGACGGCGATCGTCGCGACAAATACGGGCGGCGGTTGGCGTTCGTTTATTTGACCAATTTGGAAATCTCGTTAAACGAAGAGTTAACGCGAGCCGGCTTCGCAAGGGCGCAAACGCAATACCGCTTTTCAAACGAAATGAAGCGGCGTTTGGAGGCCGCCGAAGACGCGGCGCGGCGGGAAAAGTTGGGGATTCACTCGCTCTAACCGCTGCAAAAGCCGCCGTTTGCGTCGCTTTGCGAGCCGCGCTTAACGAACGGTAAAAGCGCCGTTTACGTCGCTAACGAGTTGAGTTTAACGAAATGGAAACGCCGTTTGCGCGTTCAAGCGCGACCGAAAGAAATCGCGTCGACGTTAATTAGCGTCGACGCGATTTTGTTTCTTGTCGCCGTTTAATTTTCGACGGCGAAGACGGAACGCCGCCGCTCGACGTTAACGTCCGAAACGACGGCGCTTAAAACGTTGCGTTAAGGCGTCGCGGCGGACGTTTTCTTGAGTCGTTCGGAACGCCAATGGTCGACGGCGGCGCGAATCGCTTCGGCGTTGCGCGTCGAAATCGTTCGGAACTCGGCGCCGGGGTAGAGGTAAATCGCCTGATCGGGAACGTAAGCGTTCGCTTCGTCCCAAACGCTGTTGCAATACTCGTACCGCCCGAGAAGCGCGTAAAACATCCAACCGTCGAGGTTATATTCGAGCGACGCGCCGACCGGCCCGAACATATCGCCCGGCGAACCCGGCGCTTTTTCGCCGAAACACGGCGTCGTGTAACAAAGCCGAATCGGACGTTCGCGGTCTTTCCCTTCGAGAACGGCAAGATAGTCGGCGTTGTTCCAACCTTTTGTCCAATAATGATTTGCGAACGGACAGTAGCAGTCGATATACGGCGCCATTTTGAGAACGCTTTCCGGCGACGCGCCTTCGATTTCGCCCGGGTTGCACCAAATTTGAATCGCCGCCGTCTCGGGAGTTTGATTTTTGTTCTCGATAAACTGCTTCGCCAACTCGACCCAAGCGTCCGCGGCGCCGTTGCCGGGCTCGTCCATAAAGCTCCAAGCCCAGTTTTCGCAAGGGATTTTGAAATCGGCGAAATACTTCGCGATCCCGGCGACGTGTTGCGGCGAAACGTCGCCGTCGTTGAGATGAAGGAAGAGGCGAACGCCGTATTTTTCCGCTTCTTGTTGCGAAACGAGCGCGCCGTTAACAACGTTAAGGCCTAACTTTGCGAACGTTTCCCAACAAGAGACGGTTTCGTAGGGCGCCGACCAACCGCCGACGTAAGGTCGCGGCGCCGCGCTCAGGTCGCCTTTGCGCAAGACGTTTAAACTAAACGTTTTATCGTCGTCGATTTGGAACGCGATTTTTTCGTCGCCGCTTTTCTTGTCGCCGTCGAGCGTCAGCCAAATTCCGGCGGTTTGTCGCGGCGGGATCGTAAGCGCCGAGCGTTCCAAGAGTTGCGACGGTTGCCAACCGAACTCCGGCGAAAAGGAAAACGCCGGAACGCGCCAAGAAAGAAGGCCCGCCGGGTCGTTCGCGATTTTCGGATAAACCGTTATCGGAGCGTCGGTTGCGTTGCGCGCCAGGAGCAAAATCGTTTTGACCGATTCTTGCGGGAGCTCGACCTCGAACGGCGCGAGGTTTTCGTTCCGTTTTGGCGCCGAGAGACGCGAGAAGCCGACGAACGGGTCGTCGACGCGCCAAACCGTTAATTTCGCGTCGGTTGGGAAGGGGGCGATCAGCTCCGGCGCGCCGCGTTCCGGAGGCGTCCAGTCGAGTTCGTCGGTCGCGACGACGCAGTCGAAACGGCGATAAGTCAAACCGGGCCCGCCGTTTACGGCGAGCGTTAAGCGAACCTCTCCCGCCGGAAGTTCGAGCGTCAGCGGCGTCCAACGGAAACCGGGGGACGTTTTGTTCGTTTCTTCGTCGGCGCAAAGCTCGATTTCGCAAGACTTCGACGCGTCGGCGACCGATTCGATTTTCACTCGGAACTTCGACAAGTAACCGGGAAGCTCCAAATAGCGCGCCCAAAAGCGGTAAGTCCCGGCTTTCGGGACGGTTGCAATGCAGGACGCCGACGCGGCTCCGTCGCCGTAACTCGCGGTCAAAATCCGCCCGCCGGACGCGTCGGCGTTTCCGTCGATCCACCAACCGTTTTCGAGTTGAAACTCTTCCGCTTCAAGGAGTTGCAAAAACGCGTCCTTGGGGAAGTCGGCGATGAAACGCTCGATTCGCGCCTTTTCGTCGCGGAGTTGACGCGGCGTCCCGATTAAATTCGAGGTCGGATCGAACGCGGCGAGCGACGCCATTCGGCGGCCTTCGATTCCGGGAACGCGGTATTCGGCCAAATCGGCGAAAAACGCGTCGCGCCAAACGCTCCAAAGTCTTGTTAATTCGGGGTTTGTCGCTTCCGAAACGGGGCGGCGGCGCCAAAGACCGGCGACTTTTTTCGCTTCGTCGCTTAGGGGCGCCGTCCCGACGCAAACGCCGCTTTTGGGGTCGAAGCGTCCGTTTTTCGGCCAAGTCGGCTCGGCAAGCGGTTCTTCGGTCAAGACGACCGCCGAGACGCGGCGCGGCGCGAACGGGCCGTCGCAAATCGTTCCGGTTAAAGTGATTACGCGTTCGCCTTTTTCGAGCCAAACGGTCGGCGCGCTTTCCCAAATCCAGCCGGTCGGCTCGTCGCGCCGCGTCGGAAGCGGGTCGGCGCGACGGCCTGTTTCGGCGGCGTCGAACCGCCAA
>JAGBDD010000218.1 GCA_017937685.1 Thermoguttaceae bacterium
CCGTCGCAACCGACTCCGGCCCCGGAAGCTCCGTCGGAACCGGCTCCGGCCCCGGAAGCTCCGTCGCAACCGGCTCCGGCCCCGGAAGCTCCGTCGCAACCGGCTCCGGCCCCGGAAGCTCCGTCGCAACAACCGGCGCAAAACGCGCAAGCGACCCCGGAACAACAAGCGCAATTTGGTTTTCAGTTGATGCGGCAAAAAGCGCAGTTAGACGCGCGGTTGCAATTCGCGCAAAATCGGTTGCGCGCCGGACAGATGAACCAAGCGCAGTATCAACAAACGTTCGCGCAATACCAAACGTTGATCCGCAACGTTATGTCGCGTTGGAGCGCGCTTCCGGAAGCCGCTCGTAAAAAAGCGCAAGAAATTTGGAACGAAGAGTTGAAAAAACAACAAAACGCGCAAGCCGGGCAAAACGGTCAACCGTCGACTCCGGCCCCGGCGGCGGAACAACCGTCGACTCCGGCTCCGGCGGCGGAACAACCGCAATCGGAAGGCGCGCCGAGCGCCGCGTTGGAACGTTCGCAAACCGTTTGGACGGAGGCTTGATCGATGGGGAATCTTGGAAAAATCTGCGTCTTGTTAACGGCTTTGAGCGTCGGCGCCGCCGGCGGAGCTTACGCGTTTTACAAAAAAGCGTATCAAAAACCGCGCGCCGAGATCGCGCAACAGAAAGCGCAACTCGAGACGTATATTGAAACTTGTAAGAAAAACGGCGAAAATTTCGACCGAACGGCGGCGAATTACGCTCCGGTTTACGCGCTTTCGATGCCGACGAATCGTCAAAGCGCGGGCGTCGAATATCAAATTTGGCTCGAACAAATGCTCGAGTTTTGCAATTTGAGCGAGCCGATGACGAAAGCCGGGCGGTACGTTCCAAACCGCGCGAACAACACCGCGACGCAAGAGTTCTCCGTCCAAGCGCAATGTTCGACCGCCGATTTGACGCAATTTTTGTTCGAGTTTTACTGGACGCCGTTTTTGCACCGCGTTAAGGCGCTCGATTTGCAACCGATCGAAAGTTCCGACCTCCTCGAAGTTCGAATGACGATCGAAACGATGACGGTCGGATACAAAGAACGGCGCGACCCGGCGGCCGCGGCGAACGAAGCGGAAACGGCGCTTGCGCAGGCGTTGGCGAAATTCGCCAATTACCCGAAAACGGATAAACTCCCGACCGAAACGACGCCGACGCGCGTTCTTGCTTCCGGGCCCTTGGCGGCGTACAAACCCTTCGCCGAAGCGCAACTTTTCCGCGCCGTTCGCGCCGGGATCGATTCCGCCGATTACGCTCGCTTGACCGGAACGCCGGAAGTTAGCGACGAAAAAGGGAACGTTACCCAATTTTCGCGTTGGCGCGTCGAAACCGAGGATCGGACGATCACCTTGAAAGCCGGCGACCGATTGCAAATCGGTTCCGTCGACGCGGAGGTCGTCAAAATCGACGCCGATTTTGTTATCTTGCGGCAAGACGACGAGCGTTTTTGGGTTGTGCTTCACGGCGAAAAATTGAGCGACGCGGTCGCCGTGCCCGCGAACCTTTACTAACGACGGCGACGACGAAAACGGCGCGGCGTTTCGAACGTCGCGTCGTTTTTTTTCGGCGGCGGAAGCGTCGACGAGCGTTTCGGAGGGGCGGACGTTGGGAGCGTCGCGGGGCTTTCGAATGTTGGGGGCGTTTCGAACGATTCGGAACGTTCGTTTCAATTCAAATAAAACGTTAAAATAGAAAAATAGCGAAAGCGGGAAGATGGCGAATATAGCGAACGCGGACGCGGCGCTTTACGATTTCGACGTGATCGTCGTCGGCGCCGGACACGCCGGGACGGAAGCGGCGCTGGCGGCGGCGCGAATGGGCGCGAAAACGGCTCTTTTGACGGGAAACCTCGACACGGTCGCGCAGATGAGTTGCAATCCGGCGATCGGCGGCGTCGGCAAGGGACACATCGTTCGGGAAATCGACGCGCTCGGCGGAGCGATGGGGCGAGCGATCGACGCGACCGGCCTCCAGTTCCGAATGTTGAACGTTCGCAAGGGCCCGGCGATGCGCGGCCCGCGAGCGCAGGCGGACAAGCGGCTTTATCAGGACGAGGTCAAGCGCATCGTCGAGGAAACGCCGAATCTCGCGCTCCGTCAAGAGCGGGTCGTCGCGTTGGAAGTCGAGCCGACGGCGACCGGCCCGGACGAAAACGGCTCCGACGCGTTTCAAATCGTCGGCGTCCGCGTCGACGGCGATTCGCTTTACCGCGCCAAGGCGGTCGTGTTGGCTTGCGGAACGTTTATGCGCGGCGTCCTGCACTTCGGAACGCAACTGACGCCCGGCGGTCGAATGGGCGAGGCGCCCGCGAACGCGATCAGCGACTCGATCGAAAAGGTCGGGATTCAGTTGTTGCGCTTCAAAACCGGCACTCCGGCGCGTCTGAACGGGCGAACGATCGATTATTCGCGTCTCGAAATTCAACCCGGCGACGAAAACCCGCGTCCGTTTTCGTTTATGACGGGGAAACTGAACGTCGAACAGCTCGCGTGTTGGACGACCTGGACGAACCCGAAACTGCACCAATTTTTGCGCGATAATATGTCGCTCGCGCCGATGTACAGCGGTCAAATCAGCTCGACCGGCCCGCGTTACTGCCCGTCGATCGAGACGAAAATCGACCGTTTCGGCGACAAAGAGCGACACCAACTCTTTCTTGAGCCGGAGAGTCGAACGACGAACGAAATTTATATTAACGGTTTGTCGACGAGTTTTCCGCGCGCGATTCAAGACGAGATGATCCGAATGATCGAAGGTCTTGAAAACGCGCAGATTATGCGTTACGCTTACGCCATCGAGTACGATTACGCGCCGCCGAGCCAGTTGCGTCAAACGCTCGAAACGAAGCGGGTGCGCGGGCTCTTTTTCGCCGGGCAAATCAACGGAACGACCGGGTACGAGGAGGCGGGCGCGCAGGGTTTGATCGCCGGGGCGAACGCGGCGGCGTCGCTGTCGTCCGACTTGGAGCCGCTCGTTCCGACCCGCGAAGAGGCGTATACCGGCGTTATGTTGGACGACTTAACGACGCGCGGCGTCGACGAGCCTTATCGGATGTTCACGTCGCGGGCCGAATATCGTCTTTTGCTCCGCGCCGACAACGCCGACCGCCGCTTGACCCCGCTTGGGCGCAAATTGGGATTGGTCGACGACGAGCGTTGGGCGCGGTTCGAGGCGAAGGAGCGGTCGATTCGCGAAACGTTCGAGAAGTTGGAAACGACGTTCGACGCGAACGGGTCGATTTTGAAGTTTTTGCGCCGTCCGGAAACGGAGTGGAGCGAGGTCGTCGCGCGGATTCCGGAGTTGGCGGCGGTCTCGGAGGAGGTCGCGGAAGAGGTTTGCGTCGACGCGAAGTACGCAGGTTACGTCGAGCGTCAAGAGCGGGAAATCGCCGCGCGCCGACGTTGGGACGCCCGCAAAATCCCGGCGACGTTCCGTTTCCGGGGCCTTTCAAACCTCCGCGCCGAAGCGCAAGAGAAGCTCGAAAAGATTCGCCCGACCGACCTCGGCCAAGCGAGCCGCGTTCCGGGGATTACGCCCGCCGATATCGCCGTCTTAACGGTTTATCTCGAACGGGACGCCGCCGCGCAAGAGTCGGAAACCGGCGAAAAGTCGGTCGAATAGCCGGCGAAAAATCCGCCGAGCGTAGTCGGTCGAATAACGCCGAAAAATTTGCCGAACAACCGGCGCCGCCGAGCGTTCTCGCGTCGGTTCGGCGCGCAAACGAACGCCGAAACGGTTAAAGCGCGACCGTTTCGGCGTTTTTTGTCTTTTGGGGGAAAATCGCGCGAAATTTCTCCGAACGTCGTTTTTTTCTTGACAAGCCCTTCGGTTGGGCGATAATAACGGGTAAGCGATTTCGCAACCGCCGCGCGAGCCCCGAACGCCCGACGCTCCTCGACGAAAAATAATTTTCGCGATACACAATAACGCCTAGTTTGCCTATCTTAACGGAGGTTTTATGGCGTCCGACAAGAGTCTTTTAGGAAAATTGGCCGCGACCGCGCGCCGAGTCGCCGACGTCGCCGAAGCGGCGGATAAAGCGAACCTGTTCGCGAAAAAGGAAACGGCGGAAGCGTCGGAAACGCTTCAAATGTCCGAAACTCCGGAAACGCCGTCGCCGTCGGACGCTCGACCCGCGACCGAAAAGAAAGGCGCGTTCGTCCGCGTCGCCGGAGTCGCGGAAAATTTCGCTTCTTTCGCGAAAAAGGAGAGCGCCCAATCCTCCGTTCCCGCCGAATCGCCCGCCGCGTCCGAAAAGCCGAGCGAAAGCGAACCGCAAGCGGAAGAAAATACGGTCGAATCGCTCCCGCCCGTTCCGCCGCAAATCCCGGAGTCGTTCGGCGCCGAAGTTTTTCGCGTTCGCGACTTGGTTCTTTATCAAGAAGGCCTTGTTAAAGGGAACCGCGTCGTTTATTATCGCTCGGCGACTCGCGTTTTATTGAAAGACAAGGCTTGTATTCCGCCCGGGGCGCCCGAATATCGCGGTCGGAGCGTTGGCGACGCCGTTGAAGCGGGGATGATGCTCGGCGACTTAAGTCTAACGCCTGTCGGGGCGATCGTTGGAATGGCCGTCGGCGGTACGATCGGCGGCGCGCTCGGTCTTCTCGAAGCGATCGCGCCGACGCCGGAAGACCATAACCAAATTTGGCTTGAAACGGACGATTCGCCGGAACCGCTTCTTCTTTATTCCGAGAGACGCGAAAACTCCGTCGCGGCGAACGCGGCTGTTACGCGCCTTTGCGACGGGATCGAAAAAGCGAGATCGGAACCGGAAATTTTGCTCGACGACCAAAAAATCAAACGAAAGTATTATTTATGGTTTTTGTGCGTTTATAAAAGAAGATTCTTTTTCAAATGATTGTGAGTCGCGGAGGTTTCTCCGGACGGCGGCGCGTTGGCGCAACGCGGCGCGAAAGCGGTCGCCGACTCGTCGGCGCCGGACGTTCGAGCGATATTGCCGGAGAACTCGAAACGGCGTTTTCCGTCGCGGCGTCCGATTATCTTTTATCCGAAACGGAACTAGAAACGGCGACCGTCCGCGCGCAAGAGTTGGCGACGCCGGCATGGACGCGCGAGCGTTGGCAAGAAGCGGGGTCGGAGCGCGCCGAGCGTATCGCGTCCGACGCCGACGCGATTTGCTCGGCGATTGCAAGCGACCGCGCATTATTAACCGCAACGTTGTAAAAGAAAGAGAACGTTTTTCAATGACCGACCGGAATCCTTTCGCCAAAATCACCGGCAACGTCGCGAACGCGCTCGGCGAGAAGATTAGAGAAAATTTTCGGGGGCCGTCCGCGCCGCCGACGCCCGAGCCGCCGCCGGAAGAAATCGCTTGGGAACGCGGCGACTTTCGACTGTTTCGCACCTATTTAAAGAAAGGCGAACAAGTCGTTTATTACCAAAACGCGCGTCGCGTTCATTTAAACGTCGTTTACGAACAACCGAAAAAGCCCGGCTTCGTCGGACGCGTCGTCGAAGGCGCGTTCGATTACGGCTTCGACGGTTCGGCGAGCGGCGCGTTTTTCGGCGGGGTCGGCGGTTCGCTTGCCGGTTTGGCGTTTGGTTCCGTCGTCGGCGCGGTCGCCGGGGCGACGGGAACGACGCCGCCTAAATCGGAGCCGAAACCGCGACCGCGTTATCAAATTTGCCTTGAAACGGACGATTCGCCGGAGCCCGTCGTTCTTTGTTCCGAAAAGAGCAAGTTTTCGGCGAACGTCTATTACTTGGCGCCGCTTCTTACCGCGCTTAAAAAGGGAGGCGCGAAACCGGAAATTTGGCGTCGCGGTCAAAAATGTCGGTTGCGTTCCGTTAGTTTTGTTCATTTTTAACGACGTTTGCTTTATTTTTTGAGAAAAACGGGGCGTGTTGCGCGTTTTTGCGGGGGGAGAAACCCTAAATTGCGCCCGGCGTTCCCGAACGCCTAAACCGACGGTTCCGCGAACGGTCGAGCGGAAACGGCTTTCGACGTTTCGACTTTTAACGGAGAAATAACAATGACTTGCGATAAGAGCGAAAACGTCGCTTGGGACGCGAACCCGGCGGCGGGGACGCGCAAAACGCTGGAAATCGCCGGCGTCGAGTTTCCGTTCCGATACTGCCCGCCCGGAACGTTTACGATGGGGAGTCCGGCGAGCGAAACGGGATTTTGGGCGTTTCTGGAAACGCCGCATAAGGTAACGCTGACGCGCGGCTTTTGGACGCTCGAAACGCCGGTAACGCAGGGGATGTACAAGGCGGTCGACGGTTCGAATCCGAGCGCTTTTAAGTTTGGCAAACGGTTTCCGGTCGAGAACGTCAGCTGGTGGCATTGTCAAGCGTTTTTGGAGGCGTTGGAACGGCTAAACGTCGCGCCGACGGGGTTTGCGTTTCGTCTTCCCTGGGAGGCGGAATGGGAATACGCGTGTCGGGCCGGAACGTCGACGGCGTATTATTGGGGCGACGCTTGGGACGACGACCGCGCTAATTGCGGCGGTTTGAATCGCGACGCGGCGCCGTCCGCGGTCGGGCGTTACGACGCGAACCCTTGGGGGCTTTTCGATATGAGCGGGAACGTCGCCGAGTGGGTCGCGGATTGGAAGGGCGAATACGACGCGGCGCCGCAAATCGACCCGACGGGGCCGGAATCGGGGAAATATCGGGTAACGCGCGGCGGCGGCTGGATGGGGCAGGTCGAGGATTGCCGGTCGGCCGCCCGATGGGGTTGCGGCGCGGAGGCGCGATGTATGACGATCGGGTTCCGTATCGTATTAGCGCGCAAGGTTTAGCGTTGGAGCGTCGGCGGGAGAACGCGAAACGGGCGAACGTCGAGCGGTTTAAAAACGAACGGGGGAACGCGAAACGCGGGAAAAACGGAAACAAAGGAGCGACGCGATGGAACCGAACGCGAGCGAAACGGCGGTCGAGAAACTCTTTAGGACGTCGACGGCGTTGGGGAATTTCCTCTTCGAGGAGAAGCGCAACTCGGCGCCGCGAACGACGACGCTCGCCGGAGTCCCCGTCGACTTTGAACGCGTTCGGCGCAACGTCGCGGAAACGGCGGTCGATAAGGCGACCGATTTCTCGGAACTCGCGGCGCGAACCGACGTCGCCCGCGACGCGCTTCAAACGCTCGACGAAACGATTCGGTCTTTCGACGCGAAGACGGAACCGCTTGAAAACGAATTTTTTAGGAAGGGACGGCGCTTTCTCGAACTGGCGGCGAGCGCGGCGAACGAACCGCGGCGGGCGGGCTATTTGGAGTTGGCGAAGGAGGCGTTCGTCGATTCGTATTCGCTTTTGAAAAACGAACGCTTGATCGCGGCGCGTTTCGGGGCGGCGTCGGCGTCGATTCAGCGGGGCGAGTTGGCGGTCGGCTGGGCGACGTTGGAGAATATCGCGTCGATTCCGTTCGACGCGAAGGCGCAGCGTTCCGATTTCGCGACGTTTTCGCGGTTGAAGCTCGAAACGCGCGACTTTTTGGCGCGGCTCGGCGGCGTCGAAGCGTTAAACGGCGACGGCGCGGCGAGTTGCGGAACGTCGGACGGCGAAAACGGCGGCGACGGCGTTTGGACGTCGAATCCGGCGCCGGGAACGCGGGCGACGCTCGAAATCGCCGGCGTCGAGTTTCCGTTTCGATATTGCCCGCCCGGAACGTTTATCGCGGGGAGTCCGAGAACCGAGGCCGGACGGGAAGACGAAGGCGTCGAGCAAGAGCGCGAAATAACGCTGACGCGCGGCTTTTGGACGCTCGAAACGCCGGTAACGCAAGGGATGTGGAAGGCGATAACCGGAACGAACCCGAGCCGCTTTCGGTCGGGGGACGATTACCCGGCGGAGACCGTCTCTTGGTTCGCCGCGCAAGATTTTTTGGAGCTGTTGAACGCGGCGAACGTCGCGCCGCCGGGGTTCGAGTTCCGCTTGCCTTGGGAGGCCGAATGGGAACGCGCCTGTCGAGCCGGAACGACGACGGCGTTTTATTGGGGCGACGCGTTCGCCGTCGACCGCGCCAACTGCGACGGAACAAGATATTTCGGCGACGGCGCGGAGGGCGTTTTCTTGGAGCGAACGACGCCGGTTCGGAATTACCCGCCGAACCCTTGGGGGCTTTTCGATATGTGCGGGAACGTTTGCGAATGGCTCGGGGATTGGAATAAAACTTGGCGCGACAAGTCCGGCGTCGCGCCGAAAACGAACCCGACGGGGCCGAAGTCGGGGAAATATCGAGCGTTGCGCGGCGGCGCTTGGAGTCTCGGCCCTCGTTGCGGTCGTTCCGCCGCTCGAAACTGTCAACTGCCGACGGTTCGGCTGAGCCGAATCGGGGTTCGCGTCGTCTTGGCGCGCAAAGGTTAGCGGCGCGTTTCTTCGGCGACTTTTTACCGCCGCGACGGTTTTCCTTTTCGGAAGCCGTCGCGGCTTTTTTTTGCGTTTTTGCGGAAAATCGACCCGATTTTGAAAATTTTTCGCGAAAATTTTCGTTCGCGGCGCTCTCTCTTCTTGGCAAAGCGCCGATTTATGCGACAATAGAAACGAAAAACGACGCGGCGACCGTCGCGGCTTTTTACGTCTTGTGCGAGGTTAAGTCGAATGCGGGAAATAAGAAAAATAAAGAGATTGAGCAAAGCGGGTAAAACGGGCGAACGTCGGCGTTCCTTGGCGGCGCTCTTCCTAACGTTAGGCGCGGCGACGCTTCCGAGTTGGCCGGGGCTAGCGTCGGCGCAAACGAGCGTCGAGCGCGGAAGTCGAGCGATGGAAGTCGTCGCGAAGGAGAGTTCGTCGTGTTTCGCGCTTTTGGTCGGCGTCGATAAGTACGAGAACATAACGCCGCTTAATTACGCGGGTTCCGACGCGAGAGCGATTCGCGAAACGCTCTTGAAAATCGGCTTTAAGGAAGAAAATATTTGGATGTTCGCGTCGGACGGTTCGCGGTATGAACAGCCGACGAAGGCGAATATCGAGCGAGCGTTCAAAGAAATTTTGGCGGAGGCGGGGCCCGGCGCGACGATTTTTGTCGCGCTTTCCGGACACGGCTTCGAAACGCAAGACGGCGAGGCGGCGTTTTGTCCGAAAGGCGTCGAAGTCGAGATCGTCGACGGCGCCAAGGTCGTAACGCGGGAAACGGCGATCGTCGTCAACGATATTACGGCGGCCCTGCGCAAAGACGACGCGAAGTTCAAGCTCCTGATCGTCGACGCTTGCCGGGAGTCGTCGACGGCGAAAAACGCGGGCGGCGCGACCGGGCGACCCTTTGAAAACATCGACGCTTCCGGGGTGGCGTTTCTCCAAAGTTGCCAAACGCGGCAACTTAGCTACGAAGACGCGGAGTTCGACGGCGGCCTCTTCACGCACTATTTTATCGAGGGGCTCAACGGCGCGGCGGACGCGGACGGCGACGGCGGCGTCTCGTTTTTGGACGTGTGCGGCTACGTGTCGCACAAGACGCAAGAACGCGCGCTGGCCGTCTTTAAGAGCAAACAGACGCCGCGCGTTCTTTTCGACGGTTCCGACTTCTGGCTGACGGAGCCGACGCGAACGCCGGGCGGAAACGGCGCGACGGCGACGCCGGCGACGCCGCTCTTTATGGAGGCGTTTCAAGCGTTTAGCGCGAAGGATTACGCGACGGCGAAGAGCAAGTGCGAAGCGTCGCTAGCCGCGTCGCGAACGGCGGCGGAGAAAGCGCAGGCGCGGAACCTCTTGGCGATGATCGAAGAAGCGCAAAAACCGCGAACGGGCGGAACGCCGGAAACGCAAACGTCGACGCCGCAAACGCCGACTTCGAGCGGCGATTGGTTCGGTCCGCACGCGGCGGGGACGGCGAAGTCGTTGACGATTCAGGGGCTGGAGTACCGCTTCCATTACTGCCCTGCGGGTTCGTTCACGATGGGGAACCCGACGAGCGAAAACTACCGCGACGACAATGAAACGCAACACCGTGTGGAGCTAACGAACGGTTTCTGGATGCTCGAAACTGAAGTAACTCAAGCGATGTGGAAGTCGTTGATGGGCTCGAACCCGAGTTATTTTTCTTCGTCGGGGGGCGGTTCGAGCAAGGTGAGCGGCATGGACACGTCGAACTTTCCGGTGGAGAATGTTAGTTGGACCGATTGCCAAGATTTTATCGAGAAGTTGAACTCCGGCGGTTACGCGCCATCGGGTTTTCAGTTCCGTTTGCCTAGCGAAGCGCAATGGGAGTACGCTTGCCGGGCTGGTACGACGACGGCGTATTTTTGGGGTTCTTCGTTGAACGGCGATAAAGCGAACTGCGACGGTAATTATCCCTATGGTACGTCTACGAAGGGCCGGTATTTGGTGCGCACGACGGAGGTCGGTAGTTACGATCCAAACCGTTGGGGCTTGCGCGATATGCACGGTAACGTTTTAGAGTGGTGCGAGGATTTGTACGACGCGAAATATTACGAAGAATCGAATAACGTCCAAAACCCGATTAACGTAACGCAGGGCTCGGACCGCGTGTTGCGCGGCGGTGGCTGGAGCAGCATCGCCGAGTACTGCCGGTCGGCCAATCGGAGCGCCTTCGACCCGACGTACCGGTTCAGCTACTTCGGGTTCCGTCTCGCCCTAGTTCGGTCGAGCTCTAGTAGCAAGTAAGGACGCTTCGCGTCCTTTCCAGGTCAAGCGTTTACGATCGAGCAAGGTCGCCGCGAGCGCCTCCAGCGCCGCCGACCGCCGCCGAGCGTAAACGCGGCGAGAGCGGATTCGACGTAATTTTCGTTTTTGCCGCTTAGGCGGGGGGGGGTAAGGGGGGCGTCGTCCCCCTTAACCGATTTTGCGCGTTCGCTTTTTTCTTTTCGGCTTTTTGCGTCGCGCTCGGCGTTCGTTAAGGTTACGGGGGAACGCTCGGCGGTTTCTTGCGCTTCGGCGTCGGTTTACTCGGCGTTGCTTTGCGCTTTCGACGGGTCGAGCGGGTCGACGTAAACGCGGACGTCGTCGAACGTCGCGACGCCCTTTTCGTCGGAGCCGTGCGAGAGGAGGAGAAGCGACAACAGCGCGGCGCTTTCCGGAACCGTAACGCGGCCGAAAACGTCGACGCGACCGTCGGCGTCCGGTTGCGCGTCGGGCGCCGGGGAAAGAACGACGTCTTGCGCGACCGCCGTCCATTTTTTGTCCGCCGTTTGCCAACGAGCGCGGAGCGTCGCCGCGACGCCGCCCTTCGTCGAAACTTTCGCCGCGATAAAGAGCCGTTCGCCCGGTTTAACCGGCGTCGCTTGCAGGTAACAGCCGTCCGTAACGCCGAACGCTCCCGCCGCGCCGTCGAGAGCGCGGAACTCGCCGCCGGTCTCTTCGAGTCGCCAAGTATCCCAATCGGCGACCGTTCCGTTCGCGTTAACTTGCGAAAAATCGCCGTTTGCGATCAAGTTTTTCGCGTTCGGATCGGCGGCGAAACGGGCGCTCGCCTCCCGAAGCGAACCGGTCGGGTCGGAAAGTTCGTTAAGTAACGAGGTCAAACCGGGAAGCGCGTTTTCCCAAGATTTCGGCTCCGTCGCCGGCGCCCAAGATTGCGACGCTTCCGAATCGACCGGGCGCCAACGCTTTTGCTCGCCGTAAACCCAAACGTACTCGTCGGCGGCCTCCCAAGCGGCGCGGAGGTTCGCCGCCAACCGCTCGAAACGCGTCTCGCCCGGCTCAGGCCCGCGGTAATAATTCGACGTCGGCGGGTTCGAGTACATATCGAGATAGAACCCGAATCCCGCTTGGACTTGCGTTCGGTATTTGACGCGATTTTCCGGCGAAACAAGGCGCGCGCCCGGGCCGGTCGCCGAGATCATATCGAGCGCCGCCCGCTGGTACTCTTGGACGCCGTTCATATAGTAACCGTTTTCACAACCGTCGACGAAGGTCGTCTCCGGCGCCGCCGCGTCGAGCAGACCGTCGATGAACGCCGGAAGAAGCCCGTAACCCGCGCCCGAAAGCGCCGCCTCCGGGGAAGCGGTCGCCGAGTCAGCCGCGTAAAAATTGATCGAGTTCATCCAAAGGCAAAGGAGAACGACGTTCGGATACTCCTTGACGATCGCGCCGCCGAACTGCTTCCCGCGCTTTCTCGCGAGCGCCTTCGTTTCGGTGAACGTGCGACCCGATTTCGCGTCGAACTTGAAGATTTGAGCGCCGTAAGACTCGAAGTCGAGCGACAACCCGCCGTTCGTCTTGCGAGCGATCTCGGCGCAGATCGCGGCGTTCTTCGAAGCGGCGTTCCAACCGGCGTCGTCGGCCCAATCGAACCCGCCGGGATGGAAGTTGATTCGAATGAAATTATGTCGCAAACGCTTAAATTTGCAGGCTTGCAAGTCGGCTAACGCCGCGTCGAAGTCGGCGCGGTTCCAAGGCTTGCCGTCGAAAAGGCGCTGGCTCGAAACCCGGCGCCCGTCGGCGGTCGTCGCGGCGAGGTCGTAAATTAAACCGTCGAACGGCTCGTTCGCGTCCATTTGCTCCCAATGCCGCCGCATATAGTCGGTCGTCGGAATGTCCCAACCGAGCTGAATCAACTTTTTGCGCGGATTTTGAAGCCGGTCGGCGTTCGTCGTCGCGGCGATTTCGACCGGTTCGGCGGCGAAAACGGGGGCGTCGGAGGCGTTAAAAACGTTGGAATCGGCGAAGTTTGCGGAAATCGCGCAAAGCGCCGCCGCGAGAAAAGAAAAACGTCGCGTCGACATAATATCGCTCCTGAAATCGAAAGAGGCGAGGGAACGGAAGCGACGCAACGAGCGAAAGTACGCGTTCGACGGTTTAGGACGCGGATAAAGCGGCGTTAAAACCGTTGAAATCGGCAAAACAGGGCGACGAATCGCTCAAACGTCGCGCAAAAATTGGACGCAAGTTTGGAAAACGCTCTCCGGCGCGCTCGCCCCGGCGGTGATGAGGACGGCGGAGTCCGGTTTCAGCGCTTGCCAAGGGAGGTCTTCGACGCCGTCGACGAGGTACGCCGGGACGCCGACTTCGCGGGAAACGTCGGCCAAACGTTTTGAGTTCGAACTGTTGACGCTCCCGACGACGATGGTGAGGTCGTGTTGCGGCGCCAATCGACGAACGACGTCTTGCCGTTGCTGCGTCGCGTAACAAATCCCCTCGACGTTCGGGTCTTCGAGCTGCGGATAACGTTCCCGAAGCGCGTCGACGATTTTGGCCGCTTGCGAAACGGAAAGGGTCGTTTGCGTTAAATACGTCATCCGCTGCGTCGGCGGGAAGTCGGGCAAGGACGCGATTTCGTCGAGGGACGAAACGAGCGTCGTCGCGTCCGGCGCTTCGCCGAGCGTCCCGACGACTTCGTCGTGCCCGCGTTTGCCGATGAAGATAACGCGGTACCCGGCTTCGGCGTAGTCGCGAACTTGCTGATGAATCCGGTGAACGAGAGGGCAGGTCGCGTCGATCGTGCGGATTTTGCGGGCCGCCGCTTCGGCGCGGATTTGAGGCGAGACCCCGTGCGCCGAGAAGAGAAGGAGCGCGCCGTCCGGCACGTCGTCGAGCGACTCGACGAAAACGACGCCGCGACGTTGAAAATCGCGAACGACCCAGGCGTTATGCACGATTTCGTGATAAACGTAAGCGCGTTCTTTTTCGTTGCGAACGACGTCTTCAAGAATGTTGATCGCTCGGTTGACGCCGGAGCAAAAACCGCGCGGTTCGGCTAACGTGAGTTTCATCGGAGCGTTCTCGTCGGAGCAAAACGGCGTCGGCGGGGTCGAACGGCGCTCGCGTCGGCGTAAAATCAAGGCGATTCGCCCGGCGTCGCGGCTTCGTCGGCGGACGAAGAAACGGGCGTCGGGCGCTAAAACAGGGAAAATAAGGGGACGGGGGGATTAGCGACCGCTCAACGCGTCGTTAATCGCGACCGTCAAACCGTCGGCGTCGAGCGGAACTTCGACTTGGCCGCCCGATTTGAGGTCTTTCAGGTTGGCGACGCCGCGCGCCGCTTCGTCGGAACCGATCACCAACGCGAAACGGAAACCTTTTTTGTCGGCGTATTTCAGCTGTTGGCCGAGTTTTTTCGCTTCCGGGTAAAGCTCGACGCCGATTCCGCGCTTGCGCAACCCCGACGCGATTCGAACGTAATCGACCGACAGCGCCGCGTCGAACATCGGGAGGAACACGTCGACCGTCGCGGCCGTTTTTTCGATCATATTCAGCTCTTCGAGCCCGGCGAAGAGGCGGTCGAGACCGAGCGACGCGCCGACGCCCGGCAACTTTTGCTTCGTGTAAAGCTCCGCTAAGTTGTCGTAACGTCCGCCGCTGCAAACGCTTCCGAGTTTTTGCGCGTCGTCGAGGAACGTTTCGAAAATCGCGCCGGTGTAATAGTCGAGCCCGCGAGCGATCGAAACGTCCAAGACGAACCGACCGTCCGGAACGCCCGCCGCCGCGACCGATTCCAAGATTTGACGCAAGTCGGCGACGCCTTCGAGCCCGAGTTCGCTTCCGGCGAGAAGCGCTTCCAAACGCGCCAAAATTTCGGCGTTCGAACCTTGCGCGGAGGCGATTTCGAGAATCGCGCGCCCTTGCTCTTCCGTCGCCGACGCGGTTTCGGTCATTTCCTTAACGACGGCGTCCGGGCCGACCTTCGCCAACTTGTCGAGGGCTCGCAAGACCGGGACGGCGCGGTCGCTAAGCCCGAGTTTTTCGAGCGCGCCGTTCAAGATTTTGCGGCTGTTGAGGTGGATTTTGAACTTCGTGAAGGAGTCTTCCGTTCGCAGGTCGATACGCTCCATCACGTCGTTAATAACAAGGGCGGTTTCGACGTCCGAAACGACGCTCGTCGTCCCGATCGTGTCGAAGTCGCATTGCATAAACTCGCGATAGCGCCCGGCTTGCGTGTTTTCGCCGCGCCAAACTTTCGCCAAGTGGTAACGCTTGAACGGGACGCCGAGTTCCGCGAAGTGTTGCGCCGAGAACCGAGCGAACGGAACGGTCAAGTCGAAACGCATCCCGACTTCGCGCCCTCCGGAGTCTTTGAAGCGGTAGAGTTGCTTGTCGGTTTCGTCGCTTCCTTTTCCGGAGAGAATCTCCAAATACTCGAGAACCGGGGTGTCGATCGGGCAAAATCCGTAATTTCGGTAAACTTTGGTAACGCGCTCGATCAGGCGTTCGCGCGGAATCATCGCTTCGGGGAGGAAATCGCGGAAACCTTTCAGGGTGCGCGGCTCGATCAACTTTTTCTTCTGTTCGGGAGACGATTGGGACACGGCGTTGCTCTCGCTCGGTTGATAACGGGGGAAATAGGGGGAACGGGGCGGTTTTGACGGTCGAACGGCTCGAACTCGCGCTCGACGGCAAAAACGCTTATTAATTAATAAGGACAAAATCGGGGACAGGTCGCGACGAACGCCGCCGAGCGGAACGTCGACGGCGTTAAACGGCGCCGATTTTAACGGTCGTTTGACGCGATTATTTCGACTCTTCGCATTTTTCGCGCAAGCGGTCGTAAAGCGCGAGGAAACGGTCGCGGGTTTCCGGCTCTTTGCGAGCGGCGATAGCGGCGCGCGGGTGTTGGTTGAATTGGCCGGTCAACATATATTCCGGGAGCGGGCCCCACTCGATTTCGCGGCGCAGCGGAACGAGCGCGTTTTCCAAACATTCGATAATCGGGCGCAACTTGTAATTTTTCGCGTTGACGACCGACAAAAGGAGTTCCATCGGGCAGTTTCCGGCGCCGCGACCGAGTCCGCCGATCGACGCGTCCAACCGCGTCGCGCCGCAACGAGCCGACGTGAGCGTGTTCGAAAACGCCAGTTGCATATTGTTGTGCGCGTGAATCCCAACTTCTTTTCCCGCCGCGTTGGCGAAACGGAAGTACTTTTGCGTCAAATATTCCGTTTGCGCGGGCGTCAGCGAGCCGAAACTGTCGACGATAACGATCGTGCCGGTCGGCGTTTCGACAAGACGCTCCAAGACGCGGTCGATAACGCTTTCGTCGACGGCGGTAACGGCCATCAGGTTGGCGCAAACTTCGTACCCTTTTTGCGCGGCGTCGTCGATCATCGAGACCGCTTCGTCGACTTGATAATCGTAAAACGCGACGCGAATCAAGTCGAGCGGGCTCTTTTCCTTCGGAAGGACGGCGGTTTTCCAGTCCGATTTTTCCGCGTCGATCATACAGCTGAGCTTCAAGCCGGGGGCCGGGTTTTCGCCGACGACGGCGCGGAGGTCGTCTTCGTCGCAATATTTCCAAGCGCCGTTGGCGTCGCGGGGGAAAATTCGATCCGAATTCTTGTACCCGACTTCCATATAGTCGACGCCCGCCGCGGCGCAAGCGCGATAAACCGCTTGAACGAAGTCGAGGTCGAAACGATGGTCGTTGACGAGCCCTCCGTCGCGAACGGAACAGTCGAGAATTTTGATATTCGGATTGTCGATACCCCAAAGCGCGCTCACTCTTCGGCTCCTTTTTGTTCGAGCGTTGACCGAATGGCCCAAAACGGGACGCAACGCGGCGTCGCGCTTGCGTCGGAGACGGCCGTTTTTCGCCGAATTTCGACAAAACGCGCCTCTTACTGTTAATTTAACCGAATTTTTAGCGGTTGTCAAGTTTTTACCTCCACGAAAACGCGTTTCCCCCGAAATTTGTTCGCGGTCTCGCCGTCGACGCGGGCTTTTTTCCGCAAAATCGTTAAAGTCGAGCGAGTTTAGCCGAGCGGAAGACGGCGCCGCTTGCGGAAAACGCGGAAACTTTTATAATGTTAACGTTTGCTCCGAGCGTTCGACGTCGGGCGTCGGTTTGCTCCGGTAGTTCGCGGTTGGAGCGGTCGCCGCGTCGGACGCGAAAACTGAAGGCGCGTCGCCGTCGCAATATATTAATAAGGGAAAAAATCTTGAAAACGTCGCTAACGATCGGGAACGTCGTCGTTTCGCCGCCGGTTTTGTCGGCGCCGATGGCCGGGTACACCAACTTTGCGCATCGGGAGCTGTTGCGTTATCTCGGCGGGGTCGGGCTGATCGCGACGGAGATGGTCAGCGCTCGGGCGTTCGTCTGTATGGAGGCGCGCGGGGACGGCGAGCCGCCGCGACTTTGGGGCGTCGCCGAGGAGCCGCGACCGTTGGCGGTTCAAATTTGGGACAATACGCCGGAAACGCTCGAAGAATTGGCGCGCCGACTCGCAAAAGAGCTGAACGTCAGCGTCGTCGACTTGAATTTCGGCTGTCCGGCGCCGGCGATCGCGAAACGGTCGGCGAGCGGTTCCTATTTGCTCCGCGACCCGGCGAAAGTCGGCGAATTGGTCGGGCGGGTCGCTCGGATTTGCGCGCCGACCCCGGTTACCGCGAAGATTCGGCTCGGGCTGACCGCCGATTCCGTCAACGCCGTCGACGTCGCGCAAGCGGTCGAGGAAGCGGGCGCCGCCGCGCTGACCGTTCACGGGCGCACCGCGAAGCAGATGTATTCCGGTTTTGCCGATTGGGACGAAATCGCGAAGATTAAGGGCGTCCTCCGCAAGATTCCGTTGATCGGGAACGGCGATATTAAAACGCCGAGCGAAGCGGTCGAGCGGCTCCAAAATTACCCGGTCGACGGGATTATGATCGGACGCGCCGGTCTCGACAAACCTTGGATTTTCCGACAGATAGCGCAAGCGCTTCGCGGCGAAACGCCCGAGCCCGACCCGACGCTCCGCCAACAGCGCGACCTCCTCTTGAAGCATTATTCGCTCGTCGTCGACCGTTTCGGTAGAGAACGCGCGGTCGTGATGATGCGCAAAATCGCTTGTCATTATTCTAAAGGAAGGCCCGGCGGACGCAACTTCCGCGACAAAATCGCCCGCGTCGCGACCGAAGAGGAGTTCTTGGCGACCGTCCGCGACGCGTTCGTCGTCGAACCGGACGAAACGGAAGCGGGGAGCGAAACGAACGAAAGTTAGCGTCGACGAACAAATAAAGGAGGAAAAGCGGGAATTTTAAGACGGTTGGAAAAAACGCGGGAAATTTAACGGTTGAAAAGCGCGGCGCGAGCGAGAACGGAGCGCCGTTTTAACGCGTAAAGTCCGGAAAAATGTCGCGTTTGGAAAAAACGTTAAAGTCGACGCGGCGCGACGACGATAAAATTACCGGCGGAGAATCGTCGAAAATCGGACGCTTAAAATCGAGCGTTTGGGTATTTTTTTCGAAAAAAAAACGCGAATTTGGACGTTTGCTCGAAGAGCGCGTTATTTTTCCCTTGACGGGCGCCGTTGTAAAGCATATAATTGCCCTTATTGATACGACGCGTTTTTCCCGTCGTTCTTGTCGCCGCAACGCCTTTTAAAGTATAACGAGTTTTTAATGATCCGGGTTAAAATAGCGGGAACGGGTTCTTATCTCCCCGAGCGCGTCGTTACCAACGACGAACTCGCGGAACGTTTGCCGAAAACGTCGGACGAATGGATTTTTTCGCACACCGGCATTCGCTCGCGGCACATCGCCGCCGACGACGAATCCGCTTCGTCGATGGGGCTGATCGCGGCGCAACGAGCGATGGAATCGGCGGGAATCGGGCCGGACGATTTGGGAATGATCATCGTCAGCACGTCGACGCCGGACTACGCGCCGACGCCGTTGACCTCTTGCGTTATTCAAGATAAGCTCGGCGCGAAAAACGCCGCCGCGTTCGATATGAGCGCCGCTTGTTGCGGGTTCATTTACAACCTGGAAATTGCGAAAAACTTCTTTTCGAACCCGAATTTCCGCCGTCCGATTTTGCTGATCGGCTCCGAAGTGATGTCGCGGAAAGTCGACTGGGACGATCATAAAACCTGTATTCTGTTCGGCGACGGCGCCGGCGCGGCGGTTTTGACGGCCAGCGACGACGAAAGCGGAATCGTCGACTCGACGATGAAGGCCGACGGCGCGGGGGGGAAACACTTGACGCTCGAAGGCGGTTGTCGGTCGAGCGATTCGCTTCATCATCCGTTGGCGCACGTCTTGCAAATGGGCGGAACGCAGGTTTACTCCTTCGCGGTGAAGGCGTTGGCCGAGGTTGCGAACGAGTTGGCGGCGCGCAACGGGCTGACGTTCGACGACGTGAAGCGGATTATCCCGCACCAAGCGAATTATCGGATCATTTGCTCGGCGGCCGACCGCTTGAAGTTGCCGGAAGAAAAGTTTTACATTAACGTCGAGCGCGTCGCGAACACCGCGTCGGCGTCGATTCCGATCGCTCTCGACGAGATGAATCGCGGCGGTTTGTTGAAGCGCGGCGACAAATTGCTCCTCGCCGGATTCGGCGCCGGGCTCACTTACGGCGGAAACTACCTCGTTTGGTAGCGCGGGGGATTTAGGAAAAATAAGCGTCGGCGAACGTTTCGGCGCTTTCGAGAAATTCGGCGGTCGGGGCGTTTTCGATAAAACGCTTGAAGGTCGCCGAATTTTCGCGTTTTAAGGACGAGCGGGGAAGCGGTTTGCGTTGTTTGGGCAAATTAGACGCTGAAAACGGGCCGCGTTGTTTGGGAAATTAACGCCCGAAAAACAGGTCGCGTCGTTTGGGAAAGCGCCGTGTTTAACGGCGGCGGCAAAAACAGGCGGTTTGCGTCGAATAAGAAAAACAGGAAGGAATTAACGATGAAAACGGCGTTGGTAACCGGCGCGACCGGGCAAGACGGCTCTTACTTGATTCGCAAGCTCTTGGCGGAAGGGCGCCGCGTTTGCGGAATCGTCCGCCGCTCGTCGACGCCGAACACGAGCCGAATCGCCGACCTGACGCCGGGCGTCCAAGCGAACGGTTCCGAACTCTTTTTCCGAACCGGCGACCTGACCGACTCGTCGAGTTTGACGCGCATTTTGGCCGAGTTCGAGCCGGACGAAGTTTACAACTTGGCGGCGCAGTCGGACGTTCGCGTCTCGTTCGACGTTCCGGAGCAAACCGCCGACGTCGACGCGCTCGGAACGCTCCGCCTTTTGGAGGGAATCCGCCGACTCGGTTTGACCGAAAAAACGCGCTTCTACCAAGCGTCGACGTCGGAGCTGTTCGGCGACGTTCGCGAAAAGCCGCAACGGGAAACGACGCCGTTCGCGCCGCGCAGTCCTTACGCCGTCGCGAAATTGTACGCTTATTGGATTACCGTCAACTATCGCGAGGCTTACGGGATTTTCGCTTGCAACGGAATTTTGTTCAACCACGAAAGCCCGTTGCGCGGAGAAAATTTTGTAACGAGAAAAATTACCCGCGGCGCCGCTCGGATTCGCGCCGGGCTCCAACAAACGTTGCGGATGGGAAATATCGACTCGCGTCGCGACTGGGGACACGCCGCCGATTACGTCGACGGAATGTATTTAATGTTGCAACAAGACGCGCCGGACGATTACGTCTTGGCGACCGGCGAGCAACATTCGGCGCGCGAGTTTCTCGAAATTGTCTTCGAACGGCTGGGGTTCGAGCTGGTTTGGCGCGGCTCCGGCGTCGACGAGATCGGCTTCGACCGCAAAACCGGGAAGACGCTCGTTGAAATCGACCCGATTTTCTTCCGCCCGACCGAGGTCAATTACCTTTGCGGCGACGCGACGAAAGCTCGGGAAAAACTCGGTTGGACGCCGCGTTACACGTTCGAAACGCTAATCGACGATATGCTGAAAAACGACGTCGAACTCGCCGAACGCGAACAAGCGGCGCGTTGAGAAGGAACGCGTTTCCTAAAAAAAATCGGACAAAGGAAAAATGCAATGAAATTTTGGCGCGATTTGGAAAAAAAGATTCGCAGTCTGCGGAAAAAATATCCGAACGCGCCGAGAAAAGCGGCGATTCGGTTGGCGAATTGGTGCTTGCGCTCGCTTTTCAAACCGCGTCTTTTCGAGATCGACGAGACGACGCGCTCGACCGCCGCGGCGGTCGCCGACGGAACGCTAAAAATTCTCTTTTTCTTGCGCGGCGGACTCGGCGACGTCGCGATGGCGGCGACGTATCTTAAAGAGTTGCGCCGGTTCGGCGAGTGCGACGCTTGCCGGTTTCTGGTCGCGCCGACCAATTCGCTCGAAGCGACGCGCTCCATCTTTCGCGGGTTCGACGGCGTCGAGATCGTCGGCTCCGTCGCGGACGTCGAGCCGAAGTTGTTCGACGAACGGTATTTAAGCGGAGTCGACGCGCTCGTCGATTTGATTCGTTTTCCGGCGTTGAAGTTTTGGAATCCGGAGACGTTCGAACGAGCGGCGCCGAAGTTGCGCGAATATTTTGAACGGGTCGAACGTTTTAACGCCGAGCGCGCGAAGTTGACGGCGACGGAGTGGAACGTCGACTATTTGAAGGTCGCGTTTTCGTTGGCGAACGGACAAAATCGGCGTTCGCAACCCGATTTCGACAAGACGTTGGGAATGAGCGACGCGACGCGGCCCTTGATGACGCTCGACGAGGCGGCGTTCGACGTTTTAGCGAAAAATGGACTCGACGGGCGCCAGTATTTGACGTTGCAACGCGGCGTCGACGCGTCGTACCAAGGCGCGGCCAATACGAGAATGTGGCCGAAACCGTATTACGAGCGCTTGATCGCGACGATTAAAACGAATTTTCCGGGATTAACGATCGTTCAGCTCGGCAAGGCGGACGAAGCGTCGAATTTGTCCGGCGTCGACGTCGACTTGCGCGGTCAAACGACGTTCGAAGAGCTGAAGGTCTTGCTGAAATTTTCGGCGCTTCATATCGACGGAGAATGCGGAATGGTTCATTTTGCGCGGGCGCTCAATTCGCGAAGCGCCGTTTTCTTCGCGCAAACCAACGTCGACTTTTGCGGTTATCCGGAAAATATTAACGTTAAAGTCGACGGGGTTTGCCCAATTTCTTGCGAATGGGTCGTCGACGATTGGCAAGAGCGTTGTCCGCGCGGGTTCGCCGAGCCGCCGTGTATGACGCGACTGACCCCGGAGATTTTTTTCGACGCGATTTATCCGACGCTTCGTGAAATCGTCGAGCGTCAGACGTTCGAATGGGAACGCGTCGAGGAAACGACGACGCAACTGCTTGAAAACGCGGGGGATAGCGGCGACGCGGGAAGGGGCGGCGTCGAGAATCGAGAGGAGCGAACGACGTTGTTTCTCGGCGATTTTCCGCTCGAAACGCTCCTCGAAGCGCGGCGCTCGCGGGTGCGCGTCCTTTGGTTTTCGCTCCGGACCTCGCCGAAACGACTCGCCGAAGCGCGCGAAGCCGGAATCGACGCCGATTGGGCCGACGCGACGAACGTTCCGGCGAAAGACGGGACGCTTGATCGAATCGTTTGCGACGTCGAAGAACCGTCCGAGTTGGTTCGACGCGAGATTTTGCGGGTCGCGAAGATTGGCGGAACGGCGCGGTTTGGGAAAAGCGGCGGCGTTTGGCGAAAACGCGTCGTTAAAGACGACGGAACTTCCGAAAAATAACGGGTTGCGGTAATGAAAACGGCGGAAAAAAACGCGGCGCGTCGGCGTCGGGCGTATTGGTTTTTGTCGGGGGCGGTCGCGCTTTTAGGGGCGGCGATTCTTGTCGGGACGCTTGCGGCGTTCGCGTTGCGGTTGCGAGAAGCGACGCGCAACGAACGTTGCGAAAACAACTTGCGGCGAATTTACCAAGCGTTCGCCGAATACGCCGACGTCAACGGCGCGTATCCGCCGGCGTTTACCGTCGACGCCGAGGGGCGCAAACTGCATTCTTGGCGGGTTCTGCTCCTGCCGTATTTGGACGAAGAGGAACTTTTCGCGCAAATTCGACTCGACGAACCTTGGGATAGCGACTGGAATTCGCAATTTCACTCGCAAACGCCGAACGTCTTCAAGTGCGCGTCGACGCCGGAAACGCTCGGCGATAAAACTTGCCGTTGCGCGTTTTCGGTCGTTTTGAGCGACGGCGAAGAAAAGGGAAACAAAGGAAAAGACGGGGAAAATAAAGAAAGTAGAGAAGGCGGAAAGAGCGGCGACGGCGGCGTCGAAACGGCGTTTCGAACGGACGGAACGAGCGTCGCGCCGGAGGATTTGCGCGACGGGGCGTCGAATACCGTTCTTTGCGTCGAGCGGAAGTCGCCGGTTTGCTGGACGGCGCCGGACGTCGAGTTGACGGCGGCCCGAGTTTTGGCGGAGAACGAGAAGCCGGTTCGGGAGCGCGTCGACTTCGGCTGTTGGCATAAACGCGGCGCAAACGCTTTAATGTTCGACGGTTCGACGCGCTTTTTATCGGAGAAAATCGACGGCGGCGTCCTGCGGCTTTTGCTCGGAATCGCCGATTCGAGCCCGACGCTTGAAGACGGCGCCGACGCGGAAAAGCCGAGCGAAACGGACGCCGCGAACAAAAATGAAACGGCGAACGACGCGCCGCCGACGCCGGAACATTGACGGCGCTTTTCGCGCTTAACGAACGGCGAAAAAAGGAACCGCGCCGCGACCGATTGGGCTTCAACGGTCGCGGCGCGGTTTTTTGTCGGCGCTTAACGAACGTCGCGGACGGCGTTAAGGTTGCGACGACGGCGCTTGCGGCGATTATTTTTCGACGTTCCAAACGCTCCGCAACGGGTAAACTTTCAGCGAAACGTCGCTGCGAACGTTTTTGTCGGCGTTTTGAGCGACCGCCGGAGAAAATTCGGCGATCGGCGCGTCGTTCTTGTCGGCCGGAACGAAACACTTCGCGATTTGCGACAAACCGTCGTTCGCGAAAATCTCGATCGACGTTCGGTCGAGAACGACGCGGAGCGAAACTTTGCCGTCGATAACCGCGAGGGGCGCGACGACGCCGTCGTGTTTGAGCGTCTTTTCGGCGAAATTCAGCTCGATCTTGCGACCGCGAATCGCGACCGTTTGCGACGCGACGTTTTCGGTTTCGAAGGAAAGTTCGACGTCGAGCAAGTCGAACGACGCGGAGTCGCCTAATTTTGGAACCGGAACGAACGCGCAGCTTCCGTCTTTTCGCGCCTTCAACTCCAACGAAAGGCGCGCGCCGCGGAGCGTTTTCAGCTCTTCGACCGGATTAATGCAAAGGCGAACGCCGTCCGGAGTCGAGCGGAGCGTCAACTCGCGCGGGACGGTAAACTGTTGCGTGAACGGCATTCCTGGATAGGAGCCGCCCTGCATCCAAGAGAATTGAATCCGGCGGCCCGGGACGTCGGAGTAGGTTTGCGCCGCGTAATCGTTGCCGCCCCATTTCGCGTCGAGCGGCGCCGTTCGCGGCGTAAAGGTTTCGCCGTCGAAGTCGCCGAGGACGTACTTGCCGTTCCCGCCCCAAAAGACCCAAAGCGTTTTCGACTCGTCGCCGTCGACCGGAAGCGCGAACATGTCCGGACATTCGGAACAACCGAGTTTTTTGACGTCGCAAGTTTTCGTCCAAGTTTTCAAATCGGGGGAGGTGAAAATCGCGTAATCTTCGCCGTCCATATAAAGGGGCGTAATCCAGCGTTTCGTCGGCTCAAACCAAAAGATTTTCGGGTCGCGGTTGCCGCCGACGATATGCGGAATCGTCGGGTTGCCGTCGTATTTGATTAACGTTTCGCCGCCGTCGAGCGAATACGCGAGCGCCTGCGACGCTTGGTTTCCGTAACGCATATTCGGCCCGTTGTAGGTGAACATAAAGACAAGCGGCGGCTCGCCTTGCGGGTCGGTTTGGAAGCCGGTCGTATTCTTCCAGTCGACGGCGCCGGAGCCGGAGAAAATCGTCCCGAGCGGGTCCGGCGTCAGGGCGTCGGGCGCTTCCGTCCAATGGAGGAGGTCGGGGCTCGTCGCGTGTCCCCAAGTCATATTGCCCCATTTGACGCCGAACGGGTTGTGTTGGTAAAACAAGTGATAACGGCCTTTATAATAAACGAGACCGTTCGGGTCGTTCGTCCAACCGCGTCGCGGCGAGAAGTGGAATTGCGGGCGGTACTTTTCGTTGTACGACTCGGCGCCGCCGTAAAATTCGTCGGAAAGTTGAAATTCGGCGAACGTTTCTTCCGGGTAAGTCTTTTCGAAGACGACGCTTATCTTCTTGCCTTGCCAATCTTTAGCGTCGACGTTCGCGTAAAAGTCGGGCGTTTCGGACGCGCCGGCGAGTTCCGCTTCGAACTCGCGCTCGATTTTGCCGTCGACTTCGATTCGAACCCAACGTTGCGGCGACCCGGCCTTGATCGGAACGAGAAGATGGCGGCGGTCGACCGAAATTTCGACGGTTCGGTCGGACGCGGCGCGTTTTTGGGCGCTTAAACTGATTTCGTCGACGTTAATGTGTCCCCAACCGCCGGTTCCTTCGTCGACGACGCGGAAAATCGCTTTCTTGCCGAGGAACTCCGAAACGTCCCAAGTCGCCCAATCGAGCTTTTCGGAACCGCCCGGAACGACGTTCGGGCCGCGAGCGACGCGGACGACGGCGCCGTCGACGAGGAGTTCGAAGCGCGTTCCGTCGTGTCCGCCGCCCCCGATAAGGAAATTGACAAACGGTTTGCTCAAAACGACTTCCGGCGACGTCAGCGTTCCGGTCGTTCGGTCGCCGCCGACGAAGGAGTTGACGAGACCCGCGCCGCGAAAGCCGGAAACGTCCATTTGACCCGGGAGCGTTCCGGGCGCCGGAGCGGTTCCGAACGCTTCGCCCTCGACGCGCCAAGCGCCGTAATCTTTGCCGTTAAAATCCGCGACGAGAATATCGCCGTCGGCGGCGAACGCGGCGGTTCCGAAGAGCGTCGCCGCAAGCGCTCCCAATAAATGCTTTGATTTTCGCATTGCGTAATCCGTTGTTGATTAAAGAGGCGCGAGTTTTTAGTTAAAATTTGTATTGCGGGATTTTCAGCGTTTCACCGTCGCGAAGCGCCGATTGGTGCGCGACGATACCGCAAACCGTTGTGTTTAGCGCCGTCGCAATGTCGACCAACGGTTTCCGTTCGCGAAGGAGCGCGTCGATAAATTCGGTCGTCAGGTAACCGTGCGACCCGCCGTGTCCACCCGCGTCGACGCCCGGCGGCAAACCCGGTTTGAGAATATCGACCGTTTTAGCAAGTTCTTCGACTTCCGGGATTTCCGTGTAGAACGCGTCGGTGTAAACGCCCTTTTGACCGCGGTTGCGCCCCGATTCGCTTCCGGCGCCGGGAGTGTCGCGGCTAACCGTCATGCGCGCCATTCCGCCTTCGCTCGTTCGGAAGAGAGCGACTTCGGTGCCGAACGGATTTTGGTAACGGTTGTTTTTCGCTTGGTATTGCGGGACGATTCCGCGGTTGCCGAGCGCCGAAACCTCCGTGAAACTATGTCCTGTAACGCAGGTGTAATAGCCGGTCGCGTGCGTCGGGTAAAAGAGCGGCGGAAGGCCTGTTCGCCATTCGCGGAAGCTCGGAAGGGGGGTTCCGTAGTAGTGGTTGTACTCGCCTTCGGAGTAGACCATTTTGCCGAAAACGCCCGCTTTGTAAAGTCGGCGCGTCGCGTAGGCGTCGTCTCGGTAGGCGCTCGTTTCGAACATCATATACGTAAGTCCGGTTTCTTTAACAGCTTCGAAGAGACGGTCGGCGTCTTCGAGGCTTCCCAAGACGGCGGGGACGGCGCAGGCGACGTGTTTGCCGGCTTTGAGCGAAGCGAGCGTATGCTCGGCGTGCGACGCGGCGTCGGTCGCGAGAAAAACGGCTTCGATCGAGTCGTCTTTTAGCATTTCTTCGAGCGACGGATAGGTTTTTTCGCAACGGCAAGCCTTCGCGAGTCCGGCGCAACGTTCCGGAATCAAATCGGTTACGGCGACGACTTCGACGTTCGGGTGATTTTCGAAACTGAACGCGGCGCCGAATTGGCACAAGCCGAAACCGGCGATTCCAACGCGGATTTTGCGGTCGGTGAACGGTTCCCAAGCGCGGGCTTCGTCGATATTCGTTTGCGTTTCGTCGAAACCGGCGATATCTTTCGGGGTTTGCGGCGTCGAGTCGTCTTGGCGTAACTCGGCGCCGAAGAGTAAATTAGCGGAGACGAGACCGGCGGACGCGACGCCCGTTTGCAGGAAACGTCGCCGCGACGAATTGAATAACGTCATCGTAATTCCTTTGCGGTAAAAAGTTGGATTCGCGACAAAATTTTGCGATGAAATAAATAAGGGCGAAACGATTGAAACGTCGACGCGCCGCGAAGGCTAACGCGTCGACGCAAAACGATTTAGACGGTTTAGACGATTTAACGTCGGTCGTTTAAGTCGGCGACGGTTTGGAGCGGTCGTTCGGGCGCCGCGAACGAAACTACGTCGGCGCCTTGCGACTTCATTTCGCGGATTTCTTTGCCGTCGACGACGATTTGATACGTCGTTCCGGCGGGCGCGTCGATTTTCAGCGTCGAGCCTTCGGCGCGGGCCGGGAACGGCGAAACGACGCGGCGACCGGCGACGTCGACGACCGAAACGTTGGTCGGGCGACCGTCGAGCAAACGACGCAACATATGAACGACGCAAGGGTTAATGTTGTAAGGATTGCGGAGTTGCGCCGCCAAATTGAAGGAGTCCGGGAGGAGCCCGACGAACGGGCCGTCCGGGTAAACCTGCTCTTCGGCGGAGATAACGATCCCTTCGGCCAACTTGCGCCAGTCGAGCGTTTGGTCGTGCGGCGCGAGAATCAAAAGCGCGTAAGCGTAATCGAGCCCGCACCATTGCACCGGAAGCCCGATCCAGTTCGGGGCGATCCAACCGGTCGCGCCGAAAACCGGCGTCGTCGCGTAAAGCATTACCGGGTCGTTGTTTCCGGCGAGCGGACGCTCCCAAAGGTAAACGTAAGGGACGCCGGAAAGCGCCCAACGCCGCGCCGCGTCGAGATATTGGCGGTCGCCGGTCGCCTCGAACGCCCAAACGTTCGCGAGAACGCAACGGGACGCGCCCATAATGTCCGGCGTGTGCAACGAGAGTTCCCAAACTTGCGCGCCGCGGGGCGTTTTCAGTTCGTTAACGAACGCAAGACCCTTCAACGCGGCGTTTAGCGATTCCTTGTCGCCGGTCAGCCGCCAATGTTCGAGGAGGCGGAAGAGGTAGTTGCCGCAGTCGCCGGACGCGTAATCGACCCAATGCCCGCGGAGGAACTTGCCGGAGTAGCGGAACGAACCGTCCGGGCGCTGCGCTTGGCGGATGTTTGCCGCTTCGTCGTTAATCCAACGTAAAAATAGGTCGGCTTTTTCGGAAAGGAGGAAGGAAACGTAATTGCGGATATGTCCGCCGCCGACGTCGAGGCGCGGCGTTTCGGGAAGCTCGCCGGTCAGTTCCCAAATCGTCGAGACGAAATCGCTCCCGTAATGCGGGTCGAACGGGAACGGAGGAAGACCCGAGCCGACCGCGTGCGCCCAACCGCCCTCCATTTTGAGGCGCGATTTTTCGAAACCGGCCAAGTGAAGCGCCTCCTGATCCGCCGTCGAGCGCGGTCGCTTGGGAAGTTCGGGAAGCCCGCCGCGTTCGAGAACCGACCAAAGAACCGACTCTTCGATCGTTTCGTCCGGCGCCGCGATTCGGATTTTACCGGAGACTTTCGGAGCGCAAACGTTGAAACGAGACGAAGTTGCGTCGCCGTCGAGGAAGTTGGGAACGGCGAAAATCGCCCGAGCGTTCGGGTCGTCGAAGAGAATCGCCGCCGCGCAACGCTCCGAAACGACCGACATAAAGGGCGACGTCAACCAAAGGGGCGGCGGCGCGAAGCGAATGTGTTCCGGCGTCTCCAAGTCGGCGGTCGACGAGGAATGTTCGCCCGTTTCGAGGTGTTCGACGCCGGCGAGAATCGCCTGCTTCATCGGGCCGAGAACGCGAACGACCGGCGAATGAACCGGGCGCGGCGCGTCGGCGGAGAACGCTAAAACGTCGCCGTCGAGGCGGAAGCGGAGCGAGCCGCAAACCTTGACGGTCGCGTCGGTTAGCGCAAACTCGACTTCCGCTTTTTCGGCGTCGAGCGAGCGGAAAACCGGGCGCAAACGACTCGGCGCGTTCGCTCGGAGCGCGGATTTTTCGGCGTCGGAAAGGGCGAGCGCGGCGTCGATTCCCGCGTCGGTATGTTCCGTCGGAACGGTTTTCGCGCCGTCGCCGTCCTCGACGAGAAGAGGCGTCAAGACGGCGACCCGTTGGCCCGAACGGAAGATTTCGGCGCCCGACGCGTCCGGCGCGAAGCGGACTTCGAGGCGGTTGTTTTTCAGCGTCGGGGCGGCGGCGACGTAAGCGGCGTCGGCGGCTTTCGCGTCGGCGACGTCCTCGTGAAACGCGAAAAATCGGCGCGTAATTCGTTTGTCGGAGCCGACTTGCGTTCCGACGACTTCGATCGTTTCGAACGGCGCTTCCTTGGGATAGTAGAGGTCGATTTCGGCGGCGTCGGCGATTTCGACGTTCGCGCTCGGGGAAGATTTGACCGGGTCGACGCCGAGATAATCGAGTTTCAACCGCGTCGGCGTCGGGGCGCCGTTCTTCAGGTTGAACGTCAGCTTGCCGTCCGCGACCGTCGAAACGCCGAACTTGACCGGCTTATAAACGACTTCGATCAGTTCGAGCCGCGCGATTTCGATTTCGCCCGCGTCGTTCCCGGGGTCGAGGCGGAGGCGTAAAAGCGGACTAACCGTTTCGACCGGAACGAGATAATCGTTAAATTCGCCGTCGGTCGCCAACGGGAAACGGGGCGCGCGGCTCTCGTCGCATTCCGGGAACGCGGTTTCGGCGCTGAAAATTTGTCCGCCGCCGGTTGTCGTCGTTCGCATTCGGAGGCGGACGAGCGTCGTTCCGGAGACCGTTCGCGGGGAACCGTCGGCGTTAAACTTTATCTCGTTTAACATCGGGGTGAAGAAATAGGGGTCGTCGCCGGTCGCGCGGACTTTGAGAACGCCGTCGACGACGCCGTCGATCTTCGCCGAGGGGCCCGACGCCCAACCGTCGGCGGTCGCGTCGGGATTTTTGAAGTCGAAAACGACGAACGAGCGGTATTCGGCGATTTCGCGCGGAACGGCGTCGAGCGGCGGGTCGTCCGGGTATCCGGGTTTGAAATCGGGCGCGACGGCGGACGTTTCGTCGGCGACGGCGGGAAGGTCGAAAGCGGTCGGCGCCGCGACGAAACCGGGCGCGAGCAAAAGGGCGAGCGTCGCAAGTCGGCGCGACGGCGAGAAAGGACGGCGGGAGGAACGGCGCATCGAAGGAACTCCGAAGGAAAGGAACGCGGAGGTTTAGCGTTGGAGGTTGAGGGAAACGCTAAATAAATGTCGGCGGGAAGGCGTTCGGCGGCGGCCCGGTTGCGTTGGGAAAGTCGCGGCGAACTTGGCCGACGGAACGAACGCAAGAAATAACGACTAAAACGCCGTTAAAGTCGTTAAAAACAAAACGGCGGCGCGTCGACGGAAACAAACGGAAACGCTCGAACGGCTTGAAGACGAACGAACGACCGGTTTTCGACAAAACGCTCGGCGAAATCGGGACGCAAAATCCCCCGACGTCGGCGCGTCGGCTCGAACGAGGAACGCGTCGACGGGAGCGGGGAATCGGAACGGAACCGGGAAACCGGCGGCTCGCGAACGACGTCAAACGCCGGAAGTCGCCGGATTCCGAGGGTTGCGAACGCGACTTATTTTAGCATCGCGTCGAGAATGTACCAGTTAAGTTCCTCGTAGTCGCGTTCCGCTTGGAGTTCGGCGATCTTCGCGTCGTCGAGCGAACGGCTGATTTCGAGCAAGCGGAGGAAAATTTTGCGGCTGTAATCGAGGTGTTTGAGCGCGACGTCGTCTTTTTGGGTGCGCATCACCTTGACGTCGAGGCCGACCCATTCGCCGTTGAGACCGAAGCCGTGTTGGTCCAAAACGCGAACTTGATTCAGCGCGCGACGCGGGTCGACGGCGCCGAACGTCAAGTCTTGGTCGAATTTAAGACCGTTTTGGTCGTTGAGGTGAACGCTCCAAAGTTTCTTGTGCGCGAGCGCGAACCCCATTTCGTCGGACGGCGAAAGGTTGGCGAGAATCGAGTGGGCCGACTCGATGAGGCAACCGACGCGTTCCGGAGCGTTCGTCATCAAACCGAGCGCGATCGCGTGCCCGATCGTCGGAATGTAAGCGTGGTCGACCGGTTCGTTCGGCTTCGACTCGATCATAACGCGGATATCTTTGTTGTAATCGAGGAGGATTTGGAGCGCTTCGGCGATTCGTTCGGTCGCGACGACCGGGTCTTTCGCTTCGCGGATGTAGGTGCCTTCGCGGGCGAGCCAAAAAACGACGTTCTTCGTCCCGAGCGCGGTCGCGATATCGGCGGTGCGTTTGGCGCGCTCGATCGCGTATTGGCGGCATTCGGCGCAGTTCGAGGTGAAACCGCCGTCGATCGTGCGCGGGTCGAACCAAAGGCGCGGCGCGACGAACTCGGCGACGAGGCCGTGGTCGTCGAGCGTCTTTTTCAGTTCCGACGCTTCCTTAATAATCGCGTCCGGCGACATTTCGTTCATATTCGGAACGGCGTCGTCGTCGTGAAATTGGACGCCGTCGAACCCCATCTTTTTGTACGTTTCCAGCTTTTTGTTGAACGGAATCGATTTGCGGACTTCCGGGCCGAACGGGTCGGCGCCTTCGTGAATGTTCCAAGGGCCGAACGAGAAACGGAATTCGCCTTGCATAAGAATCTCCTCAAAAGTTGGCCGCGTTCGCCGTCGGAAAAGGGCGAACGAGCGGAAGCGTCGCTAAAAAATAAACGTCGAGCGAACAATAATCGCCCGTCGTGTTTAACTGTGGCGATTATAACCGCCGCGACGCCGAAAGTCAAGGATTTTTCGCCTTTTTTTAAAAAAAGAAATCGCCGCTTTCGTTGTAACGTTAAAGTGGCGAATTTACGCGATTTGCGTTAAGTTTGCGGCGGACGGTTTTGTTAAAACGGAGCGGTCGCGCCGGTTTTGACGGAGCGTTTCAAAGTCGGCGAACGAAGCGCAAAAGGTTTTCGGTCAACTTTTCCCAATCGTCGCCGAAATGCTTTTCGAAATCGGCGATTCGGTCTTCCGCCGAGTAAGCGACGAACGCCGGTTTCGCCGCCGTTTCGCGGAGGTAAGCGGCCAACTCGTTCGGGCGTCGCTTGTAAAGATAATAGAAAAGGGCCCAAGACGCGGCGTAAAAGCCTTCGACGTCGTCGCGGGCGTCGCCGATATTTTGCGCGGCGACGAGCGAACGGAGCGGATCGCGTTGGCGAGTCGTCGCGGCGTATTGGCGAAAACGCGCGAGAAGACGTTCGTTTTTCGGGAAGGAGCCGGTAAAATTCCAACCGCCCTGCGACGCGCGCCCGTTCGGCGTTTCAAAGGTCAGCGCGAGCCCTTCGACCGCCCAAAACGGAAGGGGGCCGGAGCGTAAAAAGAGCCCGCGGTCGAACGCGACTTGATGCGACGCTTCGTGAACGATCGTCGCGACGTTGAACGCGGCGTTCGGGCGCGAAAGGAACTCCTTCGTTTCTTGGAAGGCTCGACGGCGGCGCTCCGGTTCGTCGTCGGCGGCGGCGCGGCTCGACTCGGCGCCGGAAAGGTCGTAAAGCGCGACGCGGTTCGTTTGCATATTATAATAGGCGGCGAGTTTGTCCGGCGACGGCGTTTCGCGAGCGGCGTACTCGAAGAATTGGCGTTGGGTCGCGAAGATAACGACGACCATCGGCTCGACGCGCTCCGTCGTCGGGAGTTTATGTTTGGAGGCGAACTTCTCGAACGCGTCGGCGACCTTTTCGAAGAGGCGCGCGCACCAGTCGACGTAAGCGTCTGAAACGTTGTGAACAAAGAGGTAACGCTCCGTCGAGACCGTTTCGAAACCGGGGCCGAATTCGGCGCGGAGGCGTTCGGATAAGTCGGAACGGAGCGCGTCGAGTTCCGGTTCCGGCGAGTCTTCGACCGATTCGAGCCAAGCGTTTTCGAGAACGAGGAGTTCGCCGAGTTCCTCTTCGAAGACGTATCGCCCGGCGCCGTTTTGGAGACGGTGGTCGGCGATTTCGCGACCGAGAAGCGTTCGAGACGCGGCGTCGGTAGGGGCGACGGGAGCGGAAACGACGTCGGTAGCGTCGGCGTCGTCGAGCGGGGCGGCGGTCGCGTTCAATTCCGGCGCGGAAAAGGCGGGCGCGTCGGAAGACTTGCGGAGCGTCGCCAAAGGCGCTTTCAGAACGACGCGGCGGCGCGGGGCGGGGGCTTGCGCCGGTTCGACCTCGGCGGCGGTTTTTTCAAGCGCTTGCGTTGAAGGCGGCGTTTTTTCGGCGCCTTGCGCGGAAAATGAAGGGACGCAAACGGCGGCGCCGAGCGTTAAGACGGTAAACGCGGCGGTTTGGGTGAAACGGCGAAAGTCGGCGGTTTGGGTGAAACGGCGAAAGTCGGCGAAACGGGAAAACGCGGCGAACATCGGCGGCCCTTTCCGGAAAAAAGGACGAACGAACGCGACGGTTCCCGGCGGCGGCTTCCGTCGGCGCAAGAAAAGAACGAAACGCGACGCGGCTTGAACGGCGTCGCGAGTAATAAAGAACGGCGAAGGCGCGTTTGAAGAAAGGTCGGCAAACGCGCTTCCGAAACGCCGACTTGCCCGTCGTCGAGACGGTTAAGTCGGCGCGACCGTTAAAAACGTTAAGTCGACGGCGTTAACGTCGCCGCGTCTTATTGGCGAGCGAGTTCGAGCGAACGGCGAATCCGCTTCGTCGCGCGGTCTTTGCCCAAAATCGCGAGCGCGTCGAACATCCCGACGCCGACGCCCTTGCCGGTCGAAGCGACGCGGAGCGCGTGAATCAGTTGCGCCGGTTTCAGTTCGCGCTTTTCAAGGAAGGCGTGCAGCGCGGCGTCGAGCGTTTCCGCGACGAACTCCGCTTCCGGAATCGCTTCCAACTCCGCGAGGAAGTCGGCGAGGCGACCGACCGCGTCCGCGTCGTCGACGATTCGCTTCTTCCAAGCCTTTTCGTCGATCGGGAAGGCGGCGTCGTCGGTGAAAAATTCGTCGAAGTCGAGAACGTCGCCGGAGACTTTGATTCGGTCGCCCGCCGCCGCGACGGTCTTTTCGATCGTCGCCTTAACCGCTTCCGGGGAGAGCGCGTCCGTCCAAGGAAGACGAACGACCGTTTCCGCCGGAGCGAGTTCCGGGAGCGCTTCGAAGGTCGCGTCGGCGTATTCCGGCGCTTCGACCAACTTCGCGGCGATCAGGTAGCGCAGGACGCGAGCGTATTTTTCCGCCGCCGGAAGCTCCGCCATATGCTTTTCTTGGAAGGCGAAGAGTTTCGCCGGGTCGAACGACGCCGACGCTTTAGTAACGCCTTCCAACGTGAAGAGGTCGAGCAGCTCTTTCAGCGAGAAGTATTCCGATTTGTCGTCGAGCGCCCAGCCGAGAAGCGCGATGTAGTTGTCGATCGCTTCCGGGAGGTAGCCGACTTGACGGTAGAAGTCGACGATGACCGGGTTAAAACCGTCGGCGGTCGTCGCCAATCCGACGCGGTCGGCGATTTTTTTGCCTTGCTCGACGAGCTTGGCGAAGTCGCGGTTTTTGAGGTATTTGTCGAGCTTGCGCTTGCTCAGCTTCGTCTTGCTTCCCGGCTCCGCGACGAACGGAAGGTGCGCGTATTGCGGGAGCGGATAGCCGAGCGATTGCGCGATGAAGATTTGACGCGGCGTGTTCGAAAGGTGTTCTTCCGCTCGAATAACGTGCGTAATTTGGAGGTCGTAGTCGTCGACGACGTTCGCCAAGTGATAGAGGCAGGAACCGTCGGCGCGTTGGATAACGTGGTCTTGCTCTTGCGCCCAATCGAATTCGACGTCGCCGCGAATCAGGTCGCGAACGACGACCGAACCTTCGCGCGGAATCTTCAAACGAACGACGCCTTGACGGCCTTCCGCTTCAAAACGGCGGCAGTCCTCTTCCGTCTCGGCCATAAAGCGACGGCTGTAGACGAAGGTGCGCTTCGCGGCTTGCGCTTCCTCGCGCTCCGCTTGGAGTTCTTCCGGACGGGAGTAGTCGCGGTAAGCGAAACCGCCGGCGAGGAGTTTGTCGACCGCCGCTTGGTACTTGTCGGCGCGTTGCGATTGATAATAGGGCGCGAACGGGCCGTTCACTTCCGGGCCTTCGTCCCAATTAATGCCGAGCCATTTCAAGCCGGAGAGAATCGGCGCCAACGCCTCTTGAACGTTCCGCTGTTGGTCGGTGTCGTCGATGCGGAGGACGAAACGGCCCTCGGCGTGTTTTTTCGCGAACAGGTAGCAAAAAAGAGCGGTGCGGACGCCGCCGATGTGAAGGTAACCGGTCGGACTCGGCGCGAAACGCGTTCTAACGACGGACATAAATCTCTCCGATAAATCAAACGATAAAGCGGTTTTCAAACGTTAAAAAACGGCGCGACGTAAAAACGAAAAACGGCGCGTCGGTTGAAAATCGCGTTGAAAGCTCGAACGGCGGCGCGGACGACGTTCGCATTCCGCCGCTTTCCCAATTATAACCGCTTCTTTTTTTTGCGCAAGCGGACGCGACGACGGCTCTTTCTTTTTTTCTCAAAAGCGCGACGGCGACGGCGGGAAGGTTGAAACGGCGAAGAAACGTCGAGTTTAAGGGAGAGGGAAACGGCGAAATATAACGAAAGCGGGAAACTTTGCGCTTCGTAAAAGGCTTAACGCGTTAAAATTTCCCTTGACGAACGCGGCGCGTTTCGGTATTTTAAACGGGGCGTTTTTTCGATAAAACGGGAAAGACTGGCGCCCGACTCGACGGTTTCGCAAAAGATATAACAATTAATAATGGCAAAACGAAAAAAAAACGGCGCGCTTGCCGACCTCGAAACGAAGACGAACGAAGGTAAAAACGAACCGGTAAAAACGAACGCGTCGGTTTTGCGGACGCGTCGAGCGTTTTTGACGTGGGCGTTGACCGGCGTCGGCGCGACGTTTTTAGGCGGCGGAGTCGGTTGCGCCGGCAAAGCGAAATGTTTTTTGCGGCGAGAAAATAAAATTAAATCGACGATTCCTTTGGCGCAAACGGAAACGACGCTTCGGGTCGACGGGCGCGTCGAGCGAATGGAAATCGCGAAAAATTCCAAGCGGATTCTTGTCGAATTGCGCGATTTTGGCGAGGCGTCGGAAGACGCTTACTCCGAGTTTTTCGCGTCCGGCGGCGTTCGAACGGAGGCGGCGGAGGGGGGAAGCGTTCTCGAACTTTGGAACGTCGAATTTTTGGAGGCGCGCCGGGAAGCGTTCGACGCGACCGACCCGATCGACGTCGAATCGGCGACTTTCGACGACGCCGGAACCCGCGTCTTTTGGACGACTCGCGAGAGCGAGCGCGTCGGAGCGTTCGCCGACTCTTCGACGGGGGAAAAGCGGAGCGGCGACGAGGGAAAAATCGGTTCGGGAATCGCGTTGGCGAGCGCGGTAACGTCGGACGAAAAATATTGGGGAGAGCGAAACGCGGCGCGGCGAGAGACGAGCGTTTTTGAACCGGCGACGCGAACCGTTTTGGCGACGCGAGCCTTTGAAAGCGCGAACTTCCAAGAGGAAAACGGAGGCGAAAACGCGACGCGGTTGAAGATTTCGGAGGCGGCCAAGGGCGCCGAGGCGGTTTGGCTGTCGCCGAACGCTCGCTGGATCGTCGGACGCGTCGGACAAAACGGAGAGATTGGCGCGAACGGCGAAGACGGAGCGGTCGCGCAAGACGGCGAAACTTTAACGATCGGCGAATGGGCGTTGACTTTGCGGCGAGACCGACGGCGCGTCGTTCGTTTTCCGAAGTCGGTCAAGATGACGTTTGCGGAATCGACTTCCAACGAGACGATCGAAGGGCGCGTCGTCGACGCGTTGGCCGTTTCGCCCGCCGGAGATTTGGTCGCGACGTTGGTCGAGGAAACGCCGCTCGACGACGGCAAAAAACTAAAATTGCGCGAAGTTAGCGAGAATAGTCAAAATAGCGAAGCCGTCGAGAGCGCCGCCGCGTCGACGAACGCGGGGGAGCGGGGCGATCGTTCCGATTTTTCCGGCTTCATTCCCCGATTTAAAATCGTTATTTGGGATTTGAGCGTTCCGGAAACGGTCGAATGGGAAAAAGCGAAAAAACCGTTGCAAGCGTTGGAGGTTGCGCAGATTGCCGTCGCCGGGCCGGTTTCGCGGCGTTTTTGCCGATTTTCGCCGAACGGGCAGATTTTCGCGGCGAGAATCGACCCTCGTTACGTCTCCCTTTGGCAGGCGGCGAACGGGCGGCTTCTCGGCGAGTTGGGGGAACACGAGAGCGACGTTTCCGACTTCGCGTTCTCTCCGAACGGAATGAAAGCGGCGGCGGCGACCGGAACGGGCAAGCGCGTTCTCCTTTGGAATATTCGCAAGGGCGCGGCGCATCGAACGCTTCGGGAAACGGCGGCGGAGGTCGCGTCGATCGACGCGGTCGCTTTCTCCCCCGACGGCGGCTCCGTTTTTTTCGCGAACGATTTGGGCGAAATCAAACGCTGGAACGCTCGCGCCGAACGTCGCGACGAGGAGACGGAAAAACGGTAAAGTTTGCCGACTCCAACTTAAACGGCGCTTTTTACGCGAGTTGCGCGTTTAGACTAACCGTTAAAATCGATTGGGCGCGCGGCGAAACGGCGGCTTTTCTCCGAAGAATCGCGGCGAGTCGTTGACTTTCGACGCTCGCCGGGGTATACTGGACGACTGACGGAGAGTCGAGCGGCTCGCCGATTTTTTACTTTGGAGCGTCGCGACGCAAAGGGCGCGGCGGTAAATAGCGAACGCGGAGCGGCCAATGAGCGCGACGAACAAAACGCCGGACGGCGAGCCGATTTTATTTGAAGGGCGAATTTTTAACGTCGTCGAACGGACGCAAGTCGGTCGAAGCGGCAAAATCTTGAAGCGTCAAGTGGTGAAACATCCCGGCGCGGTGGCGATCGTTCCGATTTTGCCGGACGGTCGGGTTTTGCTGATCGAACAATACCGCGTCGCGTTGCAAAAAACGATTTTCGAGGTTCCCGCCGGAACGCGCGAAGTCGGCGAAGAACCGCTCTTGACGGCGACTCGGGAACTGATCGAAGAAACCGGGTATTCCGCCGGAAAAATCGAGCGGCTGACCGCGATTTACTCGTCGCCGGGGATTCTGCAGGAAGAGCTGATTCTGTACTTGGCGACCGACTTGACGCCGGGCGAAAGCGCGCTCGAAGACGGCGAAAAAATCGAGCCGAGCCCGAAAACTTGGGACGAAATCGACGCGATGATCGCCGCCGAGGAAATCGTCGACGCGAAAACGCTCGTCGCGCTCCTGTTGGCGCGTCAAAAGTTGAACGTCGGTTGTTAAATTGGCGATTGATTTAAGGAAACGACGTTGATTTAGCGAAGAACGCGGCGAACGGCGCTTATTTAGCGTCGCGGGCCGCCGAGCGTCCAATTAAATTTTAAGTCAAAAACGAAACCGCGAGGGGAGACGAACGCGATGACGATTAAGAAAACGCTGAAACCGCAAGTGATTTTGACCGGGTTCGCCGACGAATGCTCCAACGAAAAGACGCTCGTCGAGCAGTTCGCGACCTTCGCCGCGCTCGGCTTGCAATATTATAGCGTCCGTTTTGTGAACCTCGGCGACGGCGTGAAGAACGTGATGGCGCTGACGACCGACGAAATTCGCCGCGTGATCGAAGTGCAAAACGATTACGGCCTGAACGTTTCGTCGATCGGGTCGCCGATCGGAAAGGTGAAATTGCTCGACGTGGAGGACGGCTCGAACGACCGTTACGTTCCGTTCGACGAATATTTGGAAAAGGACGTCAAGCGCGTTTGCGACGTCGCGCACCTCTTCGAAACGAAGCTGATTCGCGGGTTCTCGTTCTACCAACCGAAGGGGGACGACCCGAAAAAGTATATTTCGCAAGCGGTCGACCGTTTGGGGAAAATCGCCGAGACGTGCCATCGCTCCGACTTGACGTTCGGGCTGGAAGTCGAGGCAAACCTTATCGGTTGCAACGGTTGGATTTTGGCGGAAATTTACCGTCAAGTCAACCATCCGGCGATGAAGCTGATCTTCGACGCGGCGAACCTCGTCGTTCAAGGGTATACGACCGCCGAAATTTACGAGCAATACGAAGCGATGAAGCCGGGGCTCGGTTGGCTGCATATCAAGGATTATGTGAAGACGGTCGTCGAAGAGAAGGGCGGCCGCCAAGACGAAGAAAAGATGAAGGGGTTCGTCCCTTGCGACCGCGGTTACTCCGGACACGAGGCGATTTTGCGCGACTTCGCCAAGATCGCGCCGTCGTTGACGGAAAACCTGAAAACGCGCGGCGTTCCGGGCGTCTTCGTCGACCTCGAACCGCACGTCAAAGGCGGCGGTCAGTTCGGCGGTTTCAGCGGTTGCGATGGTCTCGGCGTCGCGTTGCGGGCGCTTTGCCGAACGCTCGATTACGTTGGAATCGACTATCATCTCCGCGATTTCGACGACGTTCGCGCCGCTCGCGGTTTTTGATCGAGCGACGTTAACTCGCGTCAAATAGGGAATTGCGTTGTTTTTGCTTGGGAGGGCGCGTCGAGTCGGACGCGTCCTTTTTTTGCGTCGCCGAGGGCTTGTTTCGGCGAAGACGTCCGAACCGACGTTCCGCGGGCGCGTTCTTTCCGTTTCTTTTTGCTCCCCGACGCGACCTTTCCGTTCGTCGACTCGAGCGCTTCCGTCGAAACCGGCGCCAAGTCGACGCGTTGCGACGGCGGGGGAAGCGGACGAAAAAATTTTTTCGTTTTTTTCTCTTCTTCTTTTTCCTTGACTTGGGGAACGCGTCCCGATATAATGACGCTTAGGTTTCCGCGACGCGGCGTCGAGGACGCTTTTTCAAACGCTTAAACCGGAACGCGGCGGCTCTTTGCGTCGCGCCTTTCGGAAAAGTCGGAATAAGAAAGGACGCATAAAATGCAAGAACTTCCTACGCCTTGGGAAAAGCGCAAGTGGTTGAGCAATATTTGCGTTTACGTCGACGATACGATTATTAAGGTCGACTATTATCCGTATCAATTTTATCAAAAGTTTAACTGGCAAACGACGCATTTGACGGCTTTTTTGCATTTCGCGTTGCGTCGTCAAGTGTTGACGAACAGTTTTGGAACCGCTGTCGTCAATTTGATTCCGCACGAGCCGGTCGACGGGAAGTACGCGGTTTTGACGGGCGAAGAGCCTTACTTCGAGTGTTGCGAGGACAAATATAAAGGATTTTTAACCGATATTATCGTCAATACTTACTTCGATTTTCGGCGTTACGTCTTGGAGGCGGACGATCGCGAAAAGAGCCGAATGTTGGCCGAAACGTGCGAACGCGAACTCGTCGACCTCTGCGCGCTCTACCATTGGGACGCGGAGCCGATACGGCGAGCGTTTAAAGCGTTTAGGGACGTCGATTACGTTCCGAAGTCGATTTATCCCAAGGCGACTTACACGCCCGACAAGGCGTTCAAAATCGGCTTTTATTTCGAGTGGAGCGTTAGCCGTATCGATATTTACGTTCTCGTTGGCAAATACCGTTCGAAGAAGGTTTTGCAGCGCGTTTTTCTCTCGTCGATACGTTGCGATTACAACGCGGTCGAGAGTTATTTTCACTCGATTCAATGGTTGACGCCGCGTCGCTTTCTGCTGCGAATGAACGACCTTAACGGGAAGAAAAAAATCTTCGACCTGGAAACCGGCCAAGTCGAGGACGCAAACCCCGAAACGCCGAACGCTTAACCGCCGCCGTCGCGACGTCGAACGGCTCGACGGCGAACGCGTCCGGCTCCGCGTCGGCGAAAGCAAACGCGGCGTCCAAAGCGTCCGCGTTGCGGCGTCGCGATTAACGTTGCGAAAAATAAGGATTAACGTTGCGAAAAATAAAAGGGGAAAACCAACATGACGACTATTCGCGCCGTCGTTGAAATCAATAATAAAGCGTCGGGATTCGGCCTTTCCGATTTAACGTTCGAGCCCAAAACCGGCGCGCTTGTCGCGGTTCGCGTTTCTTACGACGAAGCCAGACGGTTCCGTCGCGGGCTAATCGCTTGGGAAGCCGGAACTTATCGCCAAATTCATTATTGGGAAGACCCGGAATTATCGAGCGATCATCGTAGGAATTGGAGCGAACTGCTCTTTTCTAAAAACGGAAGCCGGCTGGTTGCCGTCGCTTGTTCCTCGACGTTATGCGCGGTCTTCGGCGCCGATGATTACCGCTTTTTGCGCGAATTTCCCATTTGCCGTCAAGAAACTTACGTCGCCGCGCCCGCTTTTTCGACCTTGGAGGGCGAAGAAACGAAACTCCTTGTTCCCGCTTGGAACGGAAAATTATATCTTTGCGACGTCGATACGCTTAACGTCGAAGAATATTCCGGTTTTCCGAACGCGAAAACGATCTGTTTCGCGGCGTTTAGTTCGCAAAATTCAGGAAAACGTTGGCTTCTCGGAGGCTGCAGTCGTTTGGAATCGCGCGACTTAACAACCGGCAAAACAACGGTTTGGGAGCGAGGCGACGAAAGTTCGCCGATCCATTGCCTTTACTTAAAGAACGAAGAGAAAATTTTTACCCTTGCCGAAAACGGCGCGACGAAAAAAGCGTCTAAAAAGATCGTTCTTCGCGACCCGACCGCGCTCGAAACGCTTGAAGAATACGAGGTGAAAATTCCCGGCAAAATGAACGCGCCCGAATTGGCGTATTCGGAACGCGACAATTTGGTCGCGGTTGCGACGGGAAATAGCGGCGCCGTTTTTATTTGGGACGTCCGAACGCGCGAAATTTACGGGCGAATCCCAAGCGTCGGTAAAAACTCGTATGTCCAAAGGTTGGCGTTTTCGCCGACCGCTTCGGCGCTCGCGGTCGCTTACGACGTCGGAAACGCCCAAATAACGCGGGTTTACGAGTATTAACGTTGACTGCTGAAATGCTTCTTGACGACGTCGGGGAAAATTGGGGCTCGCGAACCTTGCGCTTATTGCGGCGAACCGCGACCGTTTCGTTAGCGACGTTCCAACCGACGACGGCGCAAGACGTTAAACGCGCCGTCGCGCCGCGCCGCGTCGCGTTGGAAGGCGAAAGGGAAGCCTTCGGCGTTCGCGGTTGAACGTCGGCGGACGCGGCCCCGGGAAAAGAGGACGCGCGACGGGCGAACGGTCGACTTCGCGTTTCTCTTTTAACGGACGCGACCCCGAGAAAAGAGGACGCGCAACGGGGCGAACGCTCGCGCCGAGCCGAAAAAGACGGCGATCTTATATCGCAAGCTCGGAATGCAAACGACGCGCGGGAAAAGTCGGCGGCGCAACGCTTTAAGGGACGCGTCGACGACCCGTTCCGCGTCGAGCCAAAGGAAATTCGGGACGGTTTCTTTGATCGTCGAAAAGCGCATCGTCTCCGCGTCGTGAAAACCGGTGCGGGTAAAACCGGGGCAAAGCGCCTGCACGCGGACGCCGATCGGGCCGACGTCGCATTGGAGCGAGCGCGAAAAGCTGATAATAAACGCTTTAGTCGCGGTGTAATCGGCGGCGCCGTCCCCGGCGAGGAACCCGGCGACCGACGCGACGTTGACGATAAAACCGGCGCCGCGCTTCTTGTTTTGCGCTTTCATCGGAATCAGCGCGGCGCGAGTCAGCCGCATCGTCGCGAGGCAGTGCGTCTGAATCATCGCCGTTTCGACGTCGAGAAAAACGTCCGGAAATCGTTGGTTCCCGCCGAAACCGGCGTTGTTGACGAGGTAACGAAGCGTCGGGAGCGACTCCAAGCGGCGTTCGACCTTTTCGACTTCGTCGAGTTTCGAGAGGTCGGCGACGAGCGTTTCGACCGCGACGCCGAATTGGGCGGTCAGGTCGGCGGCGATTTCGTCGAGGAGGGCGCCGCGTCGAGCGACGAGAAGAAGGTCGCAACCTTCGGCGGCCAAACGTCTTGCGTAAATTTTGCCGAAACCGCTCGAAGCGCCGGTGATCGCGGCGACGGGGCGGCTGTTTTCTCCGATGGGCATTTTTTTTCTCCGTTGTTGAGGGGTTGGCGGCGGTTGTTTGGGCGTTTTGGCGAAAATTTGACGGCGCCGCGCTTGCCGCTTTATTTTGCGCGCCCGTTCTATTTTCGCTAATTTGACGGCGAGACGAAATTCAACGCGATTTTCAATCGAACGGCGGCGAAGCGTCGACGGGAACGGAATCGGCGTTTTTGACGCGGCGTTCGAGCCGCAAAGTCGACGAATCCGGAAAAGTCAACCGGACGTCGCCGGGAAATTGCGGTTCGGCGCGGCGGTCGAGCGGCGTTTTTCGGACGGCGGCGGCGAGGCGGCGCCATTCGGCGGCGCCCATCGCGGCGAGCGGCCAATTTCGGTCGCGCCAAATTTGCCGAAAATAACGGCGAACGAGCGGTTCCGGAGCGGCGCGCAACGGTTCGAGCGGCAAAATAACGACGTTCGGCGAAGACGCGTCGTTTGCATTGTTTGCGACGTTTGAGGGAGCCGAACGGTTTGCGTTGTTAGCGGCGTTTGAGGGTTTCGGGAGGTTTGCGTTATCTGCGGCGTTTGAAGAAATAGAACGGTTTGCGTTGTTTGCGGCGTTTGAAGAAATAGAACGGTTTGCGTTGTTTGCGGCGTTTGAAGAAATAGAACGGTTTGCGTTGTTTGCGGCGTTTGGAAAAGCGTCCGGAACGCCGAGCGCGTCGAGCGTTCGGGCAAAAAGCGCGTCGCGGCGCTTCGCGGCGGCGATTTCCGCGTCGAGAGGGGCGGTTTGCGCGTCGAAAAAGGTTTCCGTTTCGGCGGCGAGTTCGGACAGTCGAAGGAGCGCGCTCTCCCAACGCCCGGGAAAAATCGACTCGAGAAGGGGCGCCAACTCGTTGCGGATTCGGTTGCGAGCGTATCGCGGCGACGCGTTCGAGGAGTCGACGCGGTACGGTTGGTTAAGTTGGGCTAAATAGGCGAGAATTTCGGCGCGTCCGACGGCGAGGAGCGGGCGAATCAGGACGAGCGCTTCGTCGAGCGGGCGAACCGCCGGGACGCCGCGCATACCGTCGAACCCGGCGCCGCGGAAGAGTCGGAAAAGGAGCGTTTCGAGCTGGTCGTCCCGATGGTGCGCCGTCGCGAGATAACGGGCGCTTCCCGCTTTCGCCGCGTCGACGAGCGCCCGATAACGCAACGTCCGCGCCGCGCTCTCCCAACTCCCTTGCCGCCGCGCCTCCGCTTCCAATTCGGCGGGATCGAGCGTTCGGCGAAAAAAATCGACGCCGAGTTCCGCCGCCAACGCCTCGACAAACGCGACGTCGCCGTCCGACTCCGCGCCGCGAGAGCGATGATCGACCGTCGCGACGAAAAAATTGAGCCGTAAATCCGGATTATTCGTTATTTCCGGAAGTCGAACGAGCCCGCGAAGGAGCGCGACGCTGTCGGCGCCTCCGGAAACCGCGACGCAAACCCGGCGAGAACGCCAAGCGTCGAGCGGAAAGGCGGCGAGCAGGGCGCTTTCGAACGGTTGCAACGGTAAATGAAGCGAAAGGGGCGACACGAGTTGAAAAAATACGCGGAGAAAAAAGGAAAACGGGGCGAGCGGTTTGCGGGAAACGGGCGTTTTAGAGGAAATGGGCGGACGGCTCGTCGCGTTTTAACGAACGAGCCGCGTTTAACGGCGCTTTGGGGAAAACGCGTCGATTAGTAAACTTCGCGTCCGGTCGCAGACTCCGTTTCGCGTTCGGCGGAGCGGAACCACTTTTCGCGTTCTTCCGGGGTGATCGCGTAAATTTCGATGGAAAAACGTTGACTTAACCGTTCTTCGTAAGTTTTGCGCATCGCTTCGCGACGGTCGGCGATCAGTTTTTCGCGCACCTCTTCTTGCACTTCCGGAAAACTCTTGGTTCGTTCCGAAACGCGTTCGATAATCCGCGCGATCGTTAAACTGTTCTCGTCTTCTAAAATCCGGCTAAGCGATCCGACCGGCAAATCTTCGCTGAAAATCGCGTTTTCGACGATTTGCGAGCGCAACGAGCCGCGTTCCGTCCAGTCGCGATAACCGCCCTTCGAGGCGAAAACGTCCTCGGAGTCGACGCGACAAACTTCGGCGAACAACGCTTCTTGACGTTTCGGGTCGGGCTCCGCTTGAACGGCGTTCCCCATATGCGCGATTTTGCGGCGCGCTTCGTCTTTAGAACGTTGGCGACCGAAATAAACGGTCATCGCCTGCCAACGAACGCGCGGTTCGACCCGATAAACGTTGCGGTGCGCTTCGTAATAGCGGCGCAAATCGACGACCGTCGGATCGAAATCTTCTTCGCCGAGGTTGTAATTCATCCAAAGCTCGCCGAGCGTTTGTTGCATAAAGATGCGTTTTTCTTGCGCGTAGTCGCTGCCGATTTCGCGTTCGAAATAATCTTCCAACTCTTTTTGCGTTTTACAGCCGAACGTTTCTTTCAACTCCGGAAGCATTTTCGAGTTAAATTCCGACTCGAGCTGCTTCGTTTGCTCTTCGATTTGGTCTTTAGGGCGGCTAACGACGTAGTCGTTGTAAAACAAAAGTTTCCGGATATGATTGTCGAGAACTTGCGTGAAAATTTCTTCGCTATTTAAATATTGATTTAAAATACCGTTTTTGTACTCTTCGCGATGCGCCTCGCGAACGTCCTCGGGAATTTTTTCGATTTCCTCGAGGTACTGCATATGCGCGAATTTTTTGAGTTGGTGAAGAATATCGCGACGCAAAATCGCTTCGTGTCCGACGCGTCCGAGGGTTTCGGCGCCGTCGTAATAGGAGCGAGACGCAAGGGGCGCGGCGTCGGAGCGGACGTTAAAATCGGAAGGCGTTTGCGCCAAGGAACGCTTCTCGAGGGGGCCGACGTCAAGCGATTCCGCGAAACGCGGCGCGAGGTCGAAGCAAGAAACGGAAGTCGCGACGAGGAACAAGGCGACGCGACGACGCCGAACGCAACGACGAAAACGGTTGGCAAGGCGGGCGCAAATCGAACGGCGAGTACGGCGCGGCGAAAACATTAACGCTCCCGACGGCGGCGCGCGACGCTTTTTTTGAAAAGCGGCGCAACCGGAATAATGTTTGACGATAAGGAAAATCGCGACGAGGAAACGCGGCGCGACGAAACGACAAGGGTTCGCGGTGGGACGAACCGTTTCAAATTGGCGCGAAAAGCCCCCGGTTAAGCGATAAAACGAACTTTGCGGCGGCGCTTCGCAATAAAACGAAGGGATTATAACATTTTTTCCGCTCAAAAGGCAAGAGCAATTTGCATTTCTTTACACGGGCGTTAAAATCGGTAAAATAAGTAAAATCGGCCTGTTTTTTGAAAAGTTTAAGTCGAATGAGAAGATTTTGCTGGTAAAAAAGAATCGGCGGTTTAGAATGGTTGTATCGGCTGCGTCGGTTGGGACGTTGGCGAGAATTGTCGGGATTGCGAACGCGTTAACAACGTCGCAATTTCCGCGGAATAAATTGACGGCGCGTTCGGTATAAATTAAGCGTCGACAAACGGCGAAGCGTTTTGTTTTCGGCAACGAAAACGGCGCGAAAAGAAAAACTAACAAGAGGCGGTTAATGATTCGTTGGGATTTTAAACGCGGCGCGGCGATGCGCGTCGCCTTGGGAGCGGTCGTCGCGGCGATGTGCGCGACTCCGGCGGCGGAAGCGAAAATTTTTAAGGGCGATCTTTGCCGAACCTGGCGCGAAGCGAAATGTCGGCGCGCGGTCGCGCTTTTTGAACGCGGCGTCGAGGGGACGAGCGTCGCGACGCCGAACGAACCGACGATCGTTCCGGCTCCCGTCGGAAGCGGCGCCGCCGCGTTTTACGTCGCGAAGGGGCTCAAAACGCCTTTGTTCAACGGCGTCGATTTGAGCGGCTGGACTTCGGTGGAAGGCGGCGCGCCGGGAGAAGGATGGAAAGTCGTCGACGGGACGATTTTCCGCGAGAAGAACGGCGGCGACCTTTATTTCGACGGAAAATTCGAAAATTTCATTTTGGAATTTGAGTTCAAAATTAGCGAAAAGGGAAATAGCGGCGTCAAATATCGTTCGTGGAACACTAAGGGCTACGGTCTCGGGTGCGAATATCAGATTTACGACGATATTAACGATAAGAAAAACCCGCCGCGTTATCAAACCGCGTCGCTTTACGACGTCGTCGTTCCTCGCGAAGGAACGTCGAAGATTAAAATGGGCGAATTTAATCGCGGCAAGATCGTCGTTTTAGGGAACCGTATCGAGCATTACCTGAACGACGAGCTGATCGTTTCGATCAACGTCGGCTCGCCCGAGTGGAACGAGTTGGTCGGCAAGAGCAAGTTTAAGGATATGAAAGAGTTTGGAACGACCGCGATCGGACGTATTTTCTTGCAAGATCACGGGTGCCAAGTTTGGTTTAAAGAGATTTACGTTACCGAATTGAAAGCGGCGTATCCGGTCGGTTGTTTGGGATTGTTTTATCGTTATTGACGCGATAACGGCGAACGGACGCGATAATTAGTTTTATCGCGACGTTAACGAAAAACGGCGAACGTTAAACGTTTCGCCGTTTTTTTTTGGAAAGTCGAACGCGAACGCGTCCGGAAGGGGAGCGAGAGAGCGTCAATAAGGTTCGATTTCTTCGACGCGCACCGCGAGTTTGCCGTCGACGACGAGAAGAACGCCGCGACCTTGGAGGCGTCCGTCGGCCCAAATTTGAACGGCGCCGCCGGAAGCGTTTGCGAGAGGAACGATCGAATCGGAACCCAACGCGTCGAGTTCGTCCGACGTTAAACGAACGCGACCGAGTTCCAACGAATAACGGACGGTCGACGCGGGCCGAGATTCCGCTTGCTCGCCGAGCGAACGTTGGAACGCCCGAGCGTTCGCTTCGGACGTCAACGCGTCGAGTCGCTCTTGAGAACGGCGCAAAAGCGCGTCGAGACGGCGTTCGAAGTCGTTCCAATAAGAGCCCGGCGCGGCGGCGAAATCGGCGATCCTCTCGTTCATAACGCGACGGTTGAGCGTCGGCGAAGAGTCGACGCGCGGTTAAAATGGGGCTAACGAAGCGTTGAAACCGATAAAGTCGGCGCGGTTTAACGCGTTTGGAACAGTTCGGAAATCGGCGCTTGCGGATTCAAGGAGCGTTCCATCGCCCAACGGTTAACGTCGAGCAGAATCTTGCGCATCCGCGTTTCGGCGGCGCGCTCTTCGTTCCGACGTTCGTTGTATTGACGAATGACGACCGTGAGACCGGCGGTGTGGAAAAGGCCCAGTTGCTTCGGCGTCAGTTGCGGAATCGAGGAGCCGCCGAGACCGGTCGTCATCAAGATCGGCAAATCGCGAGCGGCGCGCCAACTGCGGAGCGGTTGACGTTCGAGCGTCGGGAAGGCGCCGTCGATCGAAACGACTCCGGCGAACTCGCGAGGATTGCGGAGCGCGACGCGGAGCGCCATCGTCCCGCCGGTTCCGCGACCCAAAAGGAAAACGCGGCGACGGTGAACGTTGAACTTGGCCAACGCTTGGTCGATCGAATAAAAGACGAGATTTTCCGCTTCCGAAACGCCTTCGTCCGTTTCCGGCCAATCGTAATAAGTTTCTCGACGCGCTTTTTCAACGACTAAGCGTCCGTTCGAACGGCGGCAGACGACGTCGTCGCGAGACGCGACGAGACCGCGCGGAGCGACCGCGACGTAGTTCCGCGAAGAAATTTGCGGGGCGACGTCGAAAAGTTCGGCTTCGCTCGAACCGGAACCGTGCAACCAAACGAGAAGCGGATAAGAGTAATTTTTTTCGTATTTGATCGGCGCGACGAGGAAATGCCGAAAAGAGCGACTCCGCGAATCGTCGTTGGGACGCGGCGAGTAACTCTCGACGGCGGATTCGAAAACGGAAGCGATTCGAGGAACGGCGACGACGGGGTTGAGCGTTTTGGCGTTGGACATAAGGCGACGAGTAAATCAAAAGGGAAACGCGCGCGATCGCGAGTTGCTGTTTGTTAAATCGTTCAAAATAAACGATTAAAACGGTTCTTAAAACGACGCGGGGAAACGCGGTCGACGGCGCGAAAGGCTAACGCCGCTCGGCGACTCGAAAGCGTCGGTTGCAAAAAAAGTACGCGTCTCGCAGGGAGAACGGCGGAAAAAAGTTTAGGATTTTTTCCATTTTTTTGCAAAACGTTCGGCGCGCGCCCGGCGTTTCGGTATAACGGCTCCATTTTAACGCGCCGACTATCCCGACTATATCGGTTAGGCGGCTTGTGCTGAGCTTACGTCTATCATAGCCGATAACTAGGGGGGAAGTCAAGGCGTATTTGGGAACTTTTTACGATTCTTCTCAAGTTTTTTCGTTTTTATGCCGACGCGAGGTCGGTTTGCCGTTTCGGTTTTCTAACGGCGTCGTTTTAAAATTTCGCGGACGGAGTAATGAAAAACGAATCGGAAACCTCCGTCGAGTTTTTCGAGCGATCTTACGAAGTCCGCGCTTCCGGAAGACGGCGCGGGGAAACGACGGCGAAACGGCGGCGCGGGGCGTTCGAGTAGGTTTGCCCTTGCGGTTTTTCTTGAAAATTTGTAAAATTTCCTATTATTCGAAAAAAAAGTAAAAACTTTACTTTGCTTCGAGTCGATACGAACGATAGGGAACCCGAACGACGCGGAGACTCTCGCTTGAGTCGCCGCGCGCTCCGACGATTCGGCGTTTGGGGGCGACGTAAGGAGACGTCGCTTATAAGTTTTGCGCGACCTTTAAAGAAAAAAGCGTCGCGGTTGCGGTCGAGGGCCGCGGCGCTCCGCGAGGACGCAAAGGATTCAAGGAAGGATAAAAATGCGTTTTTCATCGAAAAAGACGAAAGCGTCGAAAAGGAAGACGAGAACGCCGCAAACGTCGAAAAAGTGGAGAGGCGCGATTCTTTATGTCGCGCTCTTCGGATGCGCGCCGATCGTTTCCGGCGCCGAGGTCGTTCGTTACGTTTCGAATCATTCGGAGTTGAGCGCCGCGATCGACGAGTTCAACGGCTCGACCGGCGACGATTATAAAATCGTCTTGACGGGCGACGTCGCGGTCAAAGGCGCGCTTCCGACGATCGTCGGGAACGCCGCGCTGACCGGAACGCAATGCGGCTCGTTGACGATCGACGGCGCCGGGTATAAAATCGACGGCGGCGGCGCGTATCGCGGTTTCGTCGTCGACGCGGAAAAATCGGGCGCGTCCGTTACGGTCGCCTCGACGACCTTCGCCAACTGCGTCGCGCA
>JAGBDD010000219.1 GCA_017937685.1 Thermoguttaceae bacterium
AAACCGGCTTGCAAACGGTGTACGGAACTTGCTTTTGACAAGTTTGCCAAACCGGCTTGCAAACGGTGTATTGGCGTTGGCGTTGTTCGTAAACCGGCTTGCAAACGGTGTACGGAACTTGCTTTTGACGCGTTTCCCAAACCGGCTTGCAAACGGTGTATTGGCGTTGGCGTTGTTCGTAAACCGGCTTGCAGACGGTGTACGGAACTTGCTTTTGGCAGTTTTGCCAAACCGTGCGGTTCACCGTGCGGGCGACCGTCTTTTGACGGTTTTCCCAAACCGGGCGGCAGACGGTGTATTGCACTTCGCGAACGCGAGTTTCCGGAACGTACTTCGTGCAAAGAACGCGGCGCGTAACCGGAACTTTTTGGAAGGACGTCCGATAGCAAACGACTTGCTCTTGCTCGTACACGACTTTGCGGCAGGTCTTCATCACCGTGCAACTTTGCGTCGTGAACTCGCACGCGCGCGGTCGGCACCAACGATAAGACGCCGCGCCGCACCAAGCGCCTTGCGCCTGTTCAAGCGGCGCCGCCAGCAGAGCCGCCGCGAACAACAGCGCCGCCCCAACAACTCTTTTCATTTTAACCTCCATCGATTTCTAACGGACGAACCGTCTCCATGCGTATAAAACGCGTTATATTCAATTCAATTTTCGACGCCGCGCGCCGCTGCGCGGAAATTTGTTCGAAATCTTGCCGCTTTTCGCTAAATTTCGCGATTTGTCTATTTTGCGCGCTTTGACAATATAACCCTCGACGTTCGACGCGTCGAACCGCCGACTTTTTTTCATCGACGACGACGGATTGCGTCGAAAACGGCGCGCTCGAACGGGAAGTATCGGGCGTCGCGTTCGCGGGGAACGTCAAAAATTGCGTCGTAATTTTTAAATTTAACGGTTATCGAGGTTCGTCGCCGAACTCGGCGGCGTTCCGGCGCGCGTCTTATCGACGCGAAACTGGAACCCCCTTGTCGATTATTATCGGCCCGACGTCTTGCCTAGCTTCACTCATTTTAGCGTTATCTTGCGATTACGACGAAAATTTTCTAGGCGAAAATCGCTTAAACGTCGCGGCGTTGAAAAAATATTTCGCGCCGCGAGCAAACGTTATTATAACAAATTCTCCGTAATTCGATACGACGTTAAAATAAGAAAGATAGAAAATATAGAGAATTTAATACGCCTGATTTGGTATATTGAGCTTGTTTGCTACAATCGATATAATCGGTTTGTCGCGTCTTCGCCGAAGGACGGCGCGCCGCGACTTGAAAAATTTTTACGCGTTCGTCTTGCGGTTTGGCGGCGTTTCGATTATACTGTCTGCGTCGAGTTTCCGAAGCGCGGCGCGTTTCGAGGGGCTCGCGTCGAGCGCTCGGCGCCCGACGGAACGGATTTTGGCGGCGACAAACGGATCGAAAGGAGCGAAAAATGCGAACGATCGCGGTGATGAATCAAAAAGGGGGCGTCGGGAAAACGACGACGGCGGTGAACGTGAGCGCGGCGCTCGCGGCGTCCGGAGCGAAGGTCGCGCTGATCGACCTCGACCCGCAGGCGCACGCGTCGCTTCACTTTGGCGTTACGTTCGAGGCCGAGTTCCCGTCGGTGTACGACGTGTTGGTCAACGACGAGCCGCTCTCCGCCGTTCGCCGTCAAATCGCCGAGAATCTTTGGCTGATTCCGGCGCACCTCGACTTGGCCGCCGCCGATTTCGAGTTGGCGAGCGTTTTCGGTCGGGAAATGATTTTGCGAGACAAAATCGCCGCCGACGATATGCAATTCGATTATATTATCGTCGACTGCCCGCCGTCGTTGGGCGTGTTGACGTTGAACGCGCTCTCCGCCGTCGAGGAGGTTTTCATTCCGCTGCAACCGCACTTCCTCGCGTTGCACGGGTTGAGCAAACTCTTGCAAACGGTCGAGTTGGTGTCGAAACGCTTGAACCCGAAACTGCGCGTTTCCGGCGTCGTGTTGTGTATGTTCGAGAGCCGCGCGACGTTGGCGAAGGAGGTTGCCGGCGACGTGCGAGCGTTTTTCGAAAAACGCGGCGACGACTCTACCTGGAGCGACGCGGTCGTCTTCGAAACGTGCATTCGTCGCAACGTCCGCTTGGCCGAGGCGCCGAGTTTCGGCCAGTCGATTTTCGACTACGACCCGCGTTCGAACGGAGCGGAGGACTACGGCGCGCTGGTGAAAGAAATCGTCGCGATGCGTCCGAACGGCGACGCTTGAAGCCGAATTGAAACGACCGCTATTAATAATAATGACAAAACGGAAGCGCTTTCGACGCTTTCTTGAAAAATATCGCGAAAAGGAGCCGAAATATGTCGTTCGTGCAAACGTCGAACCCGTCCCCGGAAATGCTGGAATTTTTCGACAACCCGTACCCGAACCGCGACTACAAAATCACGCACGTCGCGCCTGAGTTCACGTCGCTCTGTCCGAAAACCGGACAGCCGGACTACGGAACGCTGACGTTCGAGATTATCCCGGACAAAATTTGCGTCGAACTGAAAAGTTTGAAGCTCTACCTGCAGGCGTTCCGTCAAGAGGGTATCTTCTACGAACGCGTTACGAACCGCATTCTCGACGACTTGGTCGGAGCGATGAAACCGCGTTATATGAAGCTGACCGCCGAGTTCACGCCGCGCGGCGGATTGCATTCGATCGTCGAAGTCGAGTACGTCTCGCCCGACTGGAAAAAATAAGCGCGACCGACCGAACGCGCCGTCCGAAAAAGCGCGTCCGATTTCGCCGGAAATTAGCCCTCTCGAACTTTTAAACGAGAAATTTTCTTGTTTTTTGAGCGAGAGGGCGTTTTTTCGCTCGGAGCGTCGAACGGCCTCCTTGCGAGTTTCGCCGCCGCGAGTATAATAAGTAAGATTTACTCGGCGTTCCGGGCCTTGCGGCGCGTCGACTAGGAAAAATACGCAAAAAAGGCTGCTTTGAGGAGTTGAAAAAAATGGCGATCGCTCTCTCTAAAATCGTTCAAGGGATGGAACCGTCCGCGACGCTCGCGATGTCCGCGAAGGCGAAAGAGTTGAAAGCGAAGGGCGAAACGGTCGTCGACTTGAGCGTCGGCGAGCCGGACTTCAACACGCCGAAACACATTTGCGAAGCCGCGGTCGCCGCGATGAACGCCGGGCATACGCGCTACACCGTCGCCAGCGGTATTCCGGCGCTAAAAGAAGCGATCTGCGCCGACTACCTCGCGCGTTTCGGGCTCGAATACAAACCGTCGCAAATCGTCGTTTCGAACGGCGCGAAACACTCGCTCCACAACGCCTTTTTCTGCACGTTGAACCCGGGCGACGAAGCGATTTTGCCGGCGCCGTATTGGGTTAGCTACGCCGAATTGATCAAATTGTCCGGCGCGGTTCCGGTGATCGTGCCGACTCGCGAAGAAGACGACTTCAAACTGACGCCGGAAGCGCTTCGCGCCGCGATCACGCCGAAAACGCGTATGCTTCTCCTCTGCAGCCCGTCGAACCCGACCGGCTCCTGTTACACGCGCGCCGAGTTGGAAGCGTTGGCCGATATTGCGATCGAGAACGATCTCTTCGTCGTTTCGGACGAAATCTACGAACGCTTGGTGTACGACGGCGCGCCGTTCGCCAGCTTCCCGACGTTGCGCGAAGGCCTCGCCGACCGAACGATCGTGATCAACGGCGTCAGCAAGACTTACGCGATGACCGGTTGGCGTGTCGGGTGGACGTTCGCGCCGGAAAACGTCTCGAAGAAGATGGCGAGCTTGCAAAGTCAAGAAACGTCGAACCCGTGCAGCGTCAGCCAATACGCCGCGTTGGCCGCCGTTACCGGCGATCAAAGTTGCGTCGACGCGATGCGCGCCGAGTTCGAGAAACGCCGCGACTACGTCGCCGGTCGCATCGCCGAAATCCCGGGAATGACCTGCGGCAAAATGGGCGGCGCTTTTTACGCGTTCTTCAACATTCAAAAGTTCTTAGGGCGCGAATACAACGGCGTTAAAGTCGAGACGAGCCAAGATTGGTGTATGGCGCTTCTCGAACAAAAGAAGGTCGCGACGGTGATGGGGAGCGCGTTCGGCGCCGAAGGGTACGCTCGCGCTTCGTTCGCCGCGAGTATGGAAAACCTGAAAGAGGCGTTCGATCGTATCGCCGATTTCGTTTCCTGACGCGAAATTAACGTTTCGCGACGCTTTTTGAAAACGCTCGACCGTTTTAGCGCGGTCGGGCGTTTTTTTACGTCGCGACGGCGCGAATCGAAGAGCGTCGCGACCGTCGGGGCGTCCGGCGCCGTCAAGGAGCGACGTCGGGGAAACTCCGGGGCGCCGTCGTCAAGGAAGCGTTCGGCGTTTCGGGCGTCGTCGCGGTTAAAGCGGCGACCGGAAAAGGAAGCGGCGAAAATTTTTTGCGTTTTTCTCGGAATTTTTTCTTTTTTTTAGCGAATTTACCCGGCGCGGCGGCGTCCTTTATATTAGAGGCGGGGCCGGACGCGGCGCCGCGAAGGAGACGTTGGAAATGAACGAACGAAAACGAACGAACGAAACGACCGAAGCCGCGTTGCGCGACCGTTGGGAAACGGTCGTTCGACGGAGCGCGGCGGCGACCGTTCGACGCGCCGAGCGGCAAGCGGCGGTCGAGCGTTTTTGCGGCGTCGCGAATCGTTGCGCGTTGGCGGTCGGTCTCCTGTTGGTCGTTGAATTTCCGTTCGTTTGCGCGGCGCTGGAGTCGACGCGCGAGTCGACGGCGGCCTATTGCGCGGCGTTGGCGGTCGCGGAGTTCGACTCGGAACCGGCGGACGCGTTCGCGGCGAACGTTGAAACGGCGCTTTAACTGGAATGAAAAAAGAGGAAATATAGGGGAAGAAGGGAAAATGGCGAAAAGTATTTTAGCGACGTTGGGGATTTTGGCGGTCGTCGTCGGGATCGCGGTTTGGCAGTTTGGGTTTTTGTCGGATCAAGCGGCGCAAATGTCGAAGAAGGTCGACCGAGCGACCGCCGCGGCGCGAGCGAGCAAGGCGATTTCCGAAACGAAGTCGAAAATCGGACGGCTCGACGAGCAAGCGCGCAAGTATCGGGTCGACGCTCGAACGCTCGAGCTGGCTTGGGAGCGCGAACAAGAGGCGATCGCGAAGTTGGAAGCGGCGATGAAAGCGTTGGCGACCGCCGCGAAAGAAGCGGGCCTTCCGAGTCCGAGCGAGCGCGACGCGTTGACCGACCAACAGAAGAAAATCGGCTTAACGTTCGGCGGTAAAACGGTTTCCGCCGTCGACGTTTATTCGACGCTCGACCGCTGGAGCGCCGACTTGAAACAAAAACGCTCGATCGCCGAGCAAAAGAAGACGACGAGCGACCGCCTGCGCGCCGTCGCCGAACAGACGGCGAAGAAAAAGGGAGAAATGGAGCTGACCGTCGCGAAGTTGGAAGGACGGCTGAAAGAGCTGGAAACCGCGAGAGATTTGGCGGCGGTCAACGCCGAACTCGCGTCGATGGAGGCGAACGTCGAAGGCGTCGACGTCGGCGAACTCGGCGCCGCGCTCGACGTCCTTCAAGAGGAAATCGACGAGTTGACCGCGCAAACGAACGTTTATCAAGACGAAACGGACGAGCGAACGACGGCTCTCCAACCGACCGACGTTCTCGAACCGGTTTCCGACGAAGCCGAACTCGACGCGCTTTGGAAGTAAGACGTTGAGCGAGCGGGAAACAACGAACGTCGACGCGGCGAACGGCGAAAATCCGATTTGCGCCGCGTTGACGCGAATCGTCGAGGCGAAGCGAACCGGCGACGCCGACGCGCTGAACGGCGCGCTGGCCGAACTTGGGCGCGTCGCCGAGACGCTTTTTCGGGCGCGCGTCGCTCGAACGCTCGGCGAATTTTCGGACGACGGCGGGTATTTGACGCTCGTCGAGGACGCGTCGGACGCGTTGAGCGAGCTTCTTTGGGTCGTTTATCGAAAGGCGGAAACGTTTCGCGGAACGACCGACGCGGAGGCGGCGAGCTGGCTCCGAACGATTCTCGATCGGCGGCTCCTCGACAAACGGCGGACGTTCGTTCGTCGGGCGGCGAAATGGCGCGACGCGTTGCGAACGATTCCGAAACGGTTGCGCGGCCTGCTCGAAACGGAAACGCGGGACGATTAAACAACGACGAAAAACAAGATAAGAACGACGGCGAAACGACGATGAACGACGAGTATTCGAACGCGGAAAACGACGAACAAGACGCGAAAAAAAGGAAAAGACGGGCGCTTTGGGCGCTTTGGGCGTTGGTCGGAGCGGTTGCGCTCTTGGGCGTCGCGCTTGTCGTTTGGCGCGTCGCGAGCGTTTCGGAGAGCGAACCGACGGCGCCGAGTTCGACTCGGGCTCGACTGACGGCGCTGGAAGACGCGCTGGCGTCGGCGCGAACCGAGCGGGCTCGAATCGACGCGCTGGCGACGAAACGGGAGAGCGAAGCGCGCCGCCTGCGGAGCGAGTTTCGCCGCGTCTTTTTCCGACTCGACGCCGACGAGCGCGCCGCGTTGGTCGACGAAATGAAAAGCGGCGCCC
>JAGBDD010000220.1 GCA_017937685.1 Thermoguttaceae bacterium
ACAACAATAATAATAACAATAACAACGACAACAACGAAGAAACCGGCGACGCTTACATCGGCCCGTACTCGACGTTCTACAAGCTGATTTCGGCGGGCGGCTCGGCGTCGCAAACCGGCGACGCGACGATCGTTTCGTCGAAGTCGGAACGCTTTACGGCGGTCGCCGAGAACAACAGCGGTTCGAACGGGTTCTACCGTCCGGTCGATTCCGGCGAACTTGTCGCCGCGGCGGGCGCGACCTCTTCGACGTTGAAACTGAACGGAACGAACGGCGACGACCAAATCGTCGTCGAAACGAACGCCAAGGGCGCCGTTTCGATCAAGATCAACGGCAAGACGCAAACCGTCCCGACCGGAACGACCGCGATCGTTATCGACGGGCTCGGCGGAAACGACTCGATCGTTTACAAGTCGGCCGCGTCCAACGCGGTTAAAGTCGACGCGACGAACGGAACGGTTCGCGTTAACGGCGCGATTTCGGTTCTCGCGACGAACCTGGAAACGGCGAACCTCGACGGCGTCGGCGCGCTCGAAATTAGCGCGACCGCGAACGGCGATTACGTCGAACTGTCCGCGACCTCCGCGAAAGCGACCGCCGCGAACGGTTTCGAACTGATCGCGACGAACTTCGCGACCGTTTCGGCGCTCGGCGGCGGCAAAGCCTCGGCGACCGTTCTCGGAACGGACGGCGACGACGTCGTCTCCGCGACCGCGACGACCGTCGCGACGAACGGCGTCGAGTTGCAAAACTTCGCGAGCGTTCGCGTCGACGGCGGCGCCGGGAACGACGTCGCGACGATCGAAGGCGCGACCGCCCTCAACGCTTCCGAAAACGTCGTCGTCGCGACGACCGCCAAATCGACGCTCGTCGCGTTCGGTTTCGAAACGGTCGAAGCCAAGGGCGCCGGCGTCGCGACCGCGAACGTTTACGGTTCGCGCGGCGACGACGCGGTTCTCGCCGACGCGACGAAGACCGAAATGGTTTACGCCGCCGGAACGATCCTCAAGACGAGCGGTTTCAATACGACGAACGTCTTCGGGAACGGCGGCGCCGACCGCGCTTCGCTCTTCGCGGGCTCCGGAACGAATACGTTCGACGGGCGCGCGGGTCAAGCGACGTTGGCGAACGGCTCCTTCGCTCGCAAACTGAACGGCTTCTCGAACGTCGCCGTTTTCGGTTCCGAAGAAGGCAAGTTGGTCGCGAACCTTTACGACACGCTCGGCGACGACGCGTTCGTCTTGGCGCAAGATTCCGCGACGATGGACGTCGACGGCGCGAACCTCTACTCGATTCTCGCGGTCGACCAAGTCAAGGTTAAGCGCGAAGCCGGTCGCGGCGACGACTCGATCGAGGAAGCGGACGCGCTCGATTACCTCTTCTCGACCGAGAATTGGGACTTCTGAGCGGAAGCGAAACGACCGAAAGACGGGGCGTCCGACGCTTGACGGACGTTCCCGAGCGGTCGAACCCAAGTAAAAAATGAGAAAAACGCGGCGTCGAGGCATCGGCGTCGCGTTTTTTTTAGTCGAAAATTAGGAAGACGCCGGATTTGTCGAAACGAGACCTTGACCTTTGCGCCCAAAAAAGGTAAAATTATTAAAGTTTTTTCTCTTTTTGGTCGGAGCCGAAATTTCGCGGCAAAATTTCCGTCGAAAAGAGAGCGCGCTCGCGAGCGGCGGGAACGGCGAAAACGTTCCGCGTCGACGGCGACGAGCGCGTCGGCGACCCTTTGACAATTTGACGCCCGACGGCGGTTTCGGCGACGCTTCGAGTTTTTCGAACGTCCGACGACGGCGCGCGTCGGAAGACCAGCGAAAATCGGTTTAATAATGGATTTGCAAGATTCCCTTGAAGGCGTCGGCGATTTTTTCGGCGGCGTCTCGCGTTGGATGGAAAATAGAATCACGTCGTTGTTCGGTTCGTCGAACGCGCGGGCGCTGAAGAAAATTCAGCCGCGGGTCGAGGCGATCAACGGCCTCGAGCCGAAATATCAAGCGATGAGCGACGAGGAGTTGCGCGAGCAAACGTTCCTCTTCCGCAAGCGTCTCGCGGCCGGGGAAACGCTCGACGACCTGCTTGAAGAAGCGTTCGCCGTCTGCCGCGAAGCCGGGCGTCGCGTTTTGGGCTTGCGCCACTACGACGTGCAGATGATCGGCGGCTGCGCGCTTCACGAAGGAAAGATCGCCGAAATGATGACCGGGGAAGGGAAAACGCTCGTCGCGACCCTTCCGGCGTACCTCAACGCGCTCGAAGGGAAGGGCGTTCACGTCGTTACGGTCAACGACTACTTGGCGCGCCGCGATATGGAGTGGATGGGGCCGCTTTATATGTCGCTCGGTTTGTCGGTCGGCTCGATTCAGAGCAATATGTCGACCGCCGACCGCCAAAAGGCCTATTCTTGCGATATTACCTACGGCACGAACAACGAGTTTGGGTTCGACTACCTGCGCGACAATATGCGTTACGCTCGTCGCGCCGACTCGAACTTCCCGCCGGACGCGCAACAGTCGCAAGGCCGCCTGCATTACGCCATTATCGACGAAGTCGACAATATTCTTATCGACGAAGCGCGGACGCCGCTCATTATCGCCGGTTCGGCGCGCGACGACTTGTCGAAATATATCGCCGCCGACCGTCTCGCGGCGCAGCTGGTGAAAGACGTCGACTTTAAGGTCGACGAAAAAGACCACACGACGAACCTGACCGACGAAGGCGTCCGCCGCGCCGAACGTTTGGCCGGCGTCGAGAGCTTCTACACGGTCGGGAATATGCACTGGCCGCACTTGATCGACAACGCCTTGAAAGCGCGTTACCTTTATAAGCGCGACGTCAACTACGTCGTCAAAGACGGCGAAATCGTTATCGTCGACGACTTCACCGGGCGCTTGATGGAAGGGCGCACCTGGAGCGACGGTCTGCACCAAGCGGTCGAAGCGAAGGAAGGCGTCCGCGTCAAGGAAGAAAACCGCACCTTGGCGACGATCACGCTGCAAAACTTCTTCAAACTTTACGACAAAATCGGCGGGATGACCGGGACCGCGATGACCGAAGCGAGCGAGTTCTGGAAAATTTACAAGCTCGACGTTCTCGCGATTCCGCCGAACCGCCCGGTGCAACGCATTTGCAAGCCGGACTTGATTTACCGCACCGAAGCGGAAAAATACAAGGCCGTCGTCGACGAAATTGAACGCGTTCACAAGTGGGACGTCCTGATTCTCAAAAACGGCGAGGAAGCGTTCGGAACGATCCAGAAGGAATCGGACGAAATCGTCGAGTTTGTCGCCAAGGGAACGAAAGACGTTCTCAAAGTGCCGCGTTCCGAAATCGTCGAAATCGAATATAAAGGGCGCCCGATTCTCGTCGGGACGGTCTCGATTCAAAAGAGCGAACTCATTTCCGGAATGTTGAACCGTCGCGGCGTCAAGCACCAAGTCTTGAACGCTCGCCCGGAAAACATTGGTCGCGAAGCGGAAATCGTCGCGCAAGCCGGGCGAATGAACGCCGTTACGATCGCGACGAATATGGCCGGGCGCGGGACGGACATTATTCTCGGCGGGAACCCGGAAACCCTCGCTTGGTCGATCTTCCAAACGAAGTATCCGACGCGTCTCGACGTTCCGCAAGACGAATGGGTCGCGCTCGTCAACGAAATTGAAAATCGCGAGCAAATGAAAGCCGAAGGGCAAAAAGTTCGCGAACTCGGCGGGTTGCACATCATCGGCACCGAACGCCACGAAGCGCGCCGCATCGACTTGCAGCTCGTCGGCCGTTGCGGTCGTCAGGGCGACCCGGGGATCGCGCGCTTCTTCCTGTCGCTCGAAGACGACTTAGTGCGCATCTTCGCCGGGGACTGGGTTAAGAATATGCTGACTCGGCTCGGTATGGAAGAAGGGCAAGCGATCGAAAGCAAGATGGTTACGCGCCGCATCGAAGGCGCGCAAAAGAAGATCGAAGAACGCCACTTCGACACGCGCAAAAGCCTGCTCGATTACGACGAAGTAATGGACATGCAACGTAAGCGCGTTTACTCGTACCGTCAGCGCATTCTCGACGGCGGGAACACGAAGGACTTCGTTCAAGAAATGATCGACGCGCAACTCGATCGTTACCTGAAAGAATTCTTGGCGCCGACTTACGGGGCCGCCGCCTACGCCGCTTACGTTTCGCACGTTTTGAACGTCGAGTTCGAAGCGAAGCAGTTCCGCGGTATGGACGCGAAAATGGCGAGCGAATACGCGATCGACTACGCGCGCCGTATGTCGGAAACGCACGCGCTCGACGCGGTCGAAGAAAACCTCTCCGACGACGCGCCGGAAGAAGAATGGAACTGGCAAGCGTTGGCGAAAGCCGCGAACGCGCGTTGGAACGCCGGAGTCCGCGACGTCGATTTGAAGAAAATCGGGCGCGACGGCGTCGCCGAGTTCCTGATCGAAAAAGCGAACAAGTTCTGCGACGCCGCGAACCTCGACGCGGGCGATCCGCTCCTCGACGCGAATTACGGCGTTCGGACGGCTTGCCGTTGGCTCCGCGATAAATTCGGCGTTGAAATCGACGAAAACGAAGCGACGAAGCTCGAAGCGGCGGACTTCCGCAAACTGGCGCGCGACAAAGCGTTCGACGGCTACCGCGAGCGCGAGGCGCGTTTCCCGGTCTTGGCCGGGCTGGCGCACTTCACCGTTCAAGACCAAAACGGCAAACGGTACGACCGCGAGGGCGTCGCCGAGTGGGCCGCGCGTCGATTTGGCGTCGCGCTCGATCTCGAAGACTTGAAAAACAAACAGCGCCGCGAAATCGAGGAAACGCTCTTCGCGATCAGCCGCGCCGCGTCCGACAAAGCGGAGCCGTACCGCGTCGAAATGCGGAATCGTTTGGACAAACTTTTCGCCGACGAAAACGTCGACGTCGAAAAAATTCGCGAAAAGCGCGAGGAAAAAATCTCGCGCAACGAACGGATTACGTCGAGCGATATTCGCAAAATTCGCCGCGACGCGCCCGGCTTGAAGTCGCTTTGCGATTGGCTTAACGGCGAACTCGGTCAAGAGTTGACCGTCGAGGAACTTTCCGATTGGGACGTGTTGCTCCTCGAAAACCGCGTCGAGTCGATCATCGAAAACGAGTTTAATCCGGAAATGCGCAAGGTCGAGCGGTCGCTGATCCTCGGCATTTTGGACGGCGCTTGGAAAGAACACTTGATGGCGATGGATCACCTCAAGGCGAGCGTCGGGTTCCGCGGATACGCGCAAGTCGACCCGAAAGTCGAGTACAAACGCGAGGGGATGCGCATCTTCGACGCGATGTGGAACGGCGTCTTCGAACGCGTTACCGATTACGTGTACCGCGTCGAACAACTCGACGAGAACTTCATCGGTTCCGTTTGGTCGGCCGGAACGACGATGCGAGCGACCCAGCCCGCCGCGCAGTCGGCGACCGCCGAAATCGACGCCGAACGCGCCGCGCAAGAAGAAGCGATCGAAGCGAGCAAAGGCCAAAAAGTCGAGACGATTCGCAACAAAGAACCGCGCGTCGGACGCAACGACCCGTGTCCGTGCGGCAGCGGGAAAAAGTACAAGAACTGCTGCGGCAAATACAACTGACGCGAAAACTTAGCTCGCGTTAAGCGGGCCGTTTAGCGAAACGCCGTCGTTCGAGTTTTTCGAGCGGCGGCGTTTTTTACGTCGCGTCGACGTTGGGTTAGGCGGGATGGTGGAAATGGGCTGTTTTGTCGACCGCCGCCTTAACGAACGTCGCCGGCTTTCGTAAATTACGCGGAACCCGTCGTTGAAAAAAAAGGTCTAAAAAAAAGAAAAAAACGAATTTCGCGCGGCGATTTTGTTGATTTCGCGATTGCGACGCGGTATAATCGACGTATTAGTTAAGCGAACCTTTTTTTTGTTTAAAATTTAGTTTCTTCTTAATATATTGTGAAAACAGAGGTAAACAAACGGCGGCGCGACGTCGCGTTTTCGTTTGGAAGTTTTACTATATTAAACGTTTTACGGTTGCGTCGAACGCGCAAATGGAGGAACGACGATGAAGAATAATAGAAGATTGGAGGAAGCGGGCAAGCGACGCGGTTTTACTCTTGTCGAACTGCTTGTCGTCATCGCGATCATTGGGATTTTGATCGGGCTTCTTCTCCCGGCGGTTCAAGCGGCGCGCGAGGCGGCGCGCCGAATGCAATGCACGAACAACCTGAAGCAAATCGGCTTGGGGTTGCAAAACTACCACGACGCGCACAATAATTTCCCGCCGGTGCGCACCGGCCCGGCGAACGAACAATACACCGCGTCTTGGGGCGTCGTTAGTTTTTACGTCGCGCTTTACCCGTTTATCGAACAAAACGCGCTTTGGCAAGAAGTCGTTTCGGAGGGCGGAATCGAGGACGGTTTCGTCGGGTGGACGCACGCTTGGCAAACGGACACGGCGCCGTTTAAGGGCGTTAACGTTTCGATGCTCGGCTGTCCGTCGGACGGCGGCGCGTCGCAACCGTCGTCTTTCTGGAACGAAGGGCAACGCGGGAGCTATATGGGCTCGCTCGGCGACACCGTCTGCAACGTCGCGGAAAACGACGTGCAAAACCGCGGCTTCTTCCCCGGTTCGATGGGGATGCTCCAAGGTTGCTTCGGTTGGGGACGCGGCGTTAAGTGCAATAATTTCTCGACGTTGACCGACGGTTCCTCGAACACGCTCGCGATCTCCGAAGCGGTCGTCGCGACCGAAGGGAACACGCGCAAAGTTAAGGGCGGCGTCGTTTATATGGACTGGCCGACGTCGCCGAACGGCTGCCTCGCCAAGGTCGACGCGTCCGATCGCACGATTATGAACGGGAGCGCGTTCGTTTGGGAAGGTCGCGGTCAACACTACACCGACGGGCGTCCGAGCGTTATGTGCTTCACGACCGTTCTTCCGCCGAACTCGCCGTCTTGCACGCACGACGCGAGCCACCCGGGGCGCGACCCGTCGTATTTGAGCGCGTCGAGCAACCACAGCGGCGGCGTCAACGCGGCGATGGCCGACGGTTCCGTCCGCTTTATCAGCGAAACGATCGACTGCGGGTCGAACCTGAACGAAACTTGGTACTTCGACCGCGACCCTACGGGCAAGAGTCCGTTCGGCGTTTGGGGCGCGCTCGGCTCGATCGCCGGCGGCGAAACCGACGTTCAATGACGTTTAAGGCGAGGAACGCTTAACGAAAAGGAGACGTAAGATGATAAAATTACGGCGCTTAGGTTTTTGCTCGGTTCTCTTGAGCGGCGCGGCTCTCGTCGGATGCGGCAAGGCGGCCCCGGACGGGTTCCCGGAAACGCAGCCCTTTACGGTGAAGGTCGTCGACGGCGGCAAGGGAATCGAAGGCGTCCAAGTTACGTTGGCTCACTCCGACCCGAAAGGCGTCGGCGCGGTCGCCGGAACGACGAACTCGAGCGGCGTCGCGAAGATGACGACGACGTTCAAAAACTTCACCGCCGACGGCGCCCCGGCGGGCGAGTACCGCGTTCAGTGCGTCAAAGACCCGGTCGTCGACCATTGGAAAACCGACGCGGAAATGGCGGCGATGTCCCCCGGCGAACGGACGGAATACTTCAACGAATGGAAAGCGAAGTGCGACGAACTCCCGCGCGAAGTCCCGAAAGCGCTCGGGAATTACGACGCGACCCCGTTGACCGCGACCGTTTCGGCGGGCGGCGGCGAACTGGTCGTCGACGTCGCCCAACACGCCGAATAATCGCGGCGTAAAAGCGCGACCGCGTTATAGAAAACGAGGGGCGGAACGGCGAAAACGTCCCGCTCCTTTTTTAACGCCGTTTGAGCGACGCTTCGTCGTAAAAACGGCGCGCCCCCCGTTGCGGTTTCGAGGCAACGCGGTATAATGACGTTCAAATTCGACGCGGCTATCTTTAGCGGCCCGTTCGCGTCGAAACGGAGAAAATATCGCAAAATTTCGCGACGTCGGAACTTTTAGGCTCCGTCGAGCGTATAATAGACGCAACGCCGTTTGAAATAACGTTTTATTGCGTTAAAATAGGCGGTTTGGCGAAACCGCGTCGACAAAACCGGCGCGGCGCGATATGTTTTTTTTTATCGGTTGCGCGAAAAGCGCGAAAATTGGGGAAATAGGTAAAATGAGCGTTTCCAAAACGAACAAAAGCGGCTTCACTCTCGTCGAGTTGTTGGTCGTCATCGCGATTATCGGGATTTTGATCGGGCTTCTTCTCCCGGCGGTTCAAGCGGCGCGCGAAGCGGCCCGTCGCATGCAATGCACGAACCAACTGAAACAACTGCAACTGTCGTGCCAAATGTACCACGACGCGCACAACTCCTTCCCGCCGGCGCGCGGCGGCGGTTCGATCGTCCAATACAACTACGCGAGCCACCTCTTCTGGCTGATGCCGTACACGGAACAATCGGCGTTCTACAACAAAATTATTTCGGAAGGCGTTAAACAAGCGCAACACAACACCGATCAAGCGTACAACGCGACCTTCACGCACCTTCTTTGCCCGTCCGACGGGAACTCGAAACAACCGTCGAGCTGGGTCGGCAACGTTTCGAAAACGAACTACGTCGGCTCTTGGGGCGACTCCATTTGCCAATCGGACGAATCGGCGATGACGTCGCGCGGCTTCTATCCGGGCGGTATTTTCGTTCCGACGAGCTACAACGACGCCGCTAAACGCACGGTTGTTACGCGCACGATGAGTTCGATCACCGACGGCACGTCGAACACGGTCGCCTACTCGGAAACGGTCTGCGGCGCGACGCAAGGGACGAACAAGGTCAAGGGCGGCATTATGGTTCTCGGCAACGCCGAAGTCGTCGTTCCGCGCAACATCTTGAACAAAGTCAACGCGACCGACCGCACGGTTTTCGACGGAACCGCCGCGACGTTCGAACGCGGTCAAAACTTCGCCGACGGGAACGTCAGCGTTACCGGTTTCCAAACGATTATGCCGCCGAACTCGCCGAACGCGCGCACCTACGGGAGCGGAAACGGTCAAAGCGGCTGGGGCTTCGGGATTTGCTCCGCGTCGAGCAACCACAGCGGCGGCGTCAACGCGGCGATGGTCGACGGTTCCGTGCGCTTCGTTAGCGAAACGATCGACTGCGGCGATATGGACGCGGACGTCAACGGCTCCGCTTACTCGACGACGAGCGCGTCGCACGGGAAAGAGTTTAGCGGCAAGAGCCCGTTCGGCGTTTGGGGCGCGATGGGAACCGTTCAAGCCGGCGAAACCGACTTGCAATAACGGCGTTTGGAAAGCTCGCGACGCGGCGACGGTTTGACGAAGCGCGTCGCGGGGCGATAAACGCTCGACGAAAGCCGCTCGGATTCGGGCGGCGTTTCTTTTTTAAAGCGTTAAGGAAATAAAAAGGAAATAAGCGATGAAAAATCTTTATTGCGCGGCGGCGGTTCTTCTTTCGTTGGCGGTCGTCGTCGGTTGCTCCGGGAAACCGAAGGGGTTCCCGAAGGTTTCGAAGTGCGAAATCGTCGTCGTCGACGGCGGCGCTCCGATCGAGGGCGTCGAGGTCGCGTTGATTCCGGAAACGCCGATTAGCGGCGTCATCGTCGGCGGGAAGACGGACGCGTCCGGCAAGTGCGTCGTCCAAACGACGTTCGCGAACTTTGTCGCGCCGGGCGCTCCCGAGGGTTCGTTCGTCGTTACGCTCCGCAAAGACCCGATTCCGACCATGCCGGAGCTGACGATCGAGGAAATGGCCGACATGTCGCAAAAGGAAATCTCGGATTATCGCGCCGAACGCGACGCGGAAATCGCCAATATGCCGCAAATTATCCCGGTCGCTTTGAAGACGAAAGACGCGTCGCCGCTGAAAGTCGCCGTTCCGGGCGAAAAAACGACGACGGTCGACGTCGCCGAGTACGCCGAATGACGTTTTAACGTCCGACGCGGCGGCGCGCTTCTCGCCGTCGCCGACTTGGAAACGCGCCGTCGAGTCTTTTTCTCGTCGGCGTTTCTTCTTAAAGGTTTTCTATTTTTGCGTTTTTTACGCGTCGAATCGGGGCAATTTTGGAATTTAGGCGGCCCCGTCCGTTGAAATTTCGGCGGTTTCCGGTATAATTAGAGCGTCGACTTGCCCTCCTTTCGCGGCGTTTGGCCCCTTTTTCAGCGAAAGACGGCGCCGGTCGACGCGACGACGTTCGGTTCCGTTTCGACGCGTCGCTTTCGTCGAACGGTCGAGCGTCGGGATTTGGGCGCTTTGCGGAATTTAGGCGATTTTCGGAGAGCGGTCGACGCTCGTTAACGTTCGAAAACGTCGGTTTCGCCGAACCGCGTTCGACGCGAGCGCCCGTCCGACCCCATCTGCGAGGAGACTTTCCCTTGTCCGACGACAATCAACACAACGACGACGCGGAATTTCGCGACAACTCGGAAAACGAAGCGCGCCCGAACGACGACGAACGTTCCGACGCGGAGACCCCGAACGCCGAAAACGTCGACGACGAAAACGGCTCCGAAACGCCGTCGACGCCGTTGCGTCCGCTCCGCCCGATTATGAACGCCAACGGTCAGCTCGTCCTGCCGGACGGGTCGAAGCTCGTTCAGCTCGCCATCGAAGACGAGTTGAAAGGAAGCTACCTGACTTACGCGATGAGCGTTATCGTCAGCCGCGCGATTCCGGACGTTCGAGACGGTTTGAAGCCGTCGCAGCGCCGCATTTTGGTCGCGATGAACGACCTCGGGCTCGGCCCGCACTCGCAACGGGTCAAATGCGCGAAGATTTCCGGCGACGCCAGCGGGAACTACCACCCGCACGGGGAGCAAGTCGTTTACCCGACGCTCGCTCGGATGGCGCAAGAATGGAATATGCGGCACGTCCTCATCGACAAACAAGGGAACTTCGGTTCGATCGCCGGTCTTCCCCCCGCCGCGATGCGTTACACCGAAGCGCGCCTCTCCGGAATGGCGATGACGCTCCTCGAAGACTTGAATCTCGACACCGTCGACTTCGTCCCGACTTACGACGAAACGCGAATGGAGCCGACCGTTCTTCCGTCGAAAGCGCCGAACCTTCTCGTCAACGGCGCGAACGGGATCGCCGTCGGGATGGCGACGAGCATTCCGCCGCACAACCTCGGCGAAGTCTGCGACGCCGCGATCGCGACGATCGACGACCCCGAAATTTCGCCGTTCGAGTTGCTTCGCATCTGCCCGGGCCCGGACTTCCCGACCGGCGGCGTTATCTGCGGAACCCGCGGGATTCGTCGCGGTTACCTGACCGGACGCGGGAACATCGTCGTCCGCGCTCGCGCTCGCATCGAAGAAAACGGGAAACGAAGTCGAATTATCGTTTCGGAAATCCCGTACCAACAAGCCCGCGACCGCGTCGAAGAAAAGATCGCCGAAATGGTCAACGAAGGGCGCATCGTCGGGATTTCGTCGATTCGCAACGAATCCGACCTGAAAGAGCCGGTGCGTCTCGTTCTCGACTTGAAGAAAGACGCCGACCCGCACGTCGTCCTGAACCAACTTTACCAATACACCCCGCTGCAAGACTCGTTCTCGATTATTTTGCTCGCGTTGGTCGACGGCAAACCGCGCGTTATGACGTTCAAAGAGCTGATCGTCGAGTTCCTGCGGCACCGCGTCTCGGTCATTCGCCGTCGAACGCAATTCCTTTTGAATAAAGCGATTAAGCGTCAACACACCGTCGAGGGCTTGCTGATCGCTCACGCCAACATCGACGAAGTGATCCGCGTCATTCGCACGTCGGCGACGCAGTTCGAAGCGAAACAACGCTTGATGCAAATCGAGTGCCCGGCCGCGCTCTTGAATCGAGCGCTCGGCGACGAAGGTTTCGAGTCGTTCCAGTCGACGCGCGGCGTCAAGGAAAGTTACACCCTTACGCCGGTGCAAGCGGACGCGATTCTCCGTATGACGCTCGGTCAGTTGGTCAACCTCGAACAACAAAAGTTGGCCGACGAGTACAACGCGCTCCTCGCCGATATTGCGGAGTTCCGCCGCATTTTGTCGGACGAAAAGAACATTTTGGCGATCGTTCGTCAAGACTTGGAAGAGGTCAAAAACAAGTTCGCCGACAAACGCCGCACCGAAATTGCGTTCGAGGAAGTCGGAAACGTCGCGGACGAAGACCTCATCAACGAAGAGACGATGGTTGTTTCGATCACGACGAACGGTTACGTCAAGCGAACCGCGCTCGACGAGTACCGGGCGCAACGTCGCGGCGGCAAAGGACTTAAAGGCGCGAAAACCGACGAGGAAGACCCGGTGCGCCACCTCTTCGTCGCCAGCACGCACTCCTATCTGCTCTTCTTCACGAACAAGGGCAAGTGTTATTGGCAAAAGGTTTACGGCATTCCGCAACTCGCCCGCGACGCGAAGGGGCGCAACCTCGTCAACTTGCTGAACCTCGACGCCGACGAAAAGGTCGCCGATTGCCGCGCGATTCGCGACTTCGACCGACCGGGCGCGTTCCTCGTAATGGCGACGAAAAACGGTCTCGTCAAGAAGACCGATTTGAGCGCGTACAGCCGTCCGTACAAAGCGGGCATCATCGCGATCAAACTCCGCGAAGGGGACGAACTCGTCGACGTCGCGGTCGTCGAACCGGGCGACGAAATCGTCTTGGCGACCGCCAAGGGGAAAGCGATTCGCTTCAAACAGTCGGACGCTCGACCGATGGGGCGCGCGGCCAGCGGCGTCAAGGGGATTTCGCTCCGCGCCGGCGATTACGTCGTCGGGATGGCGGTCGCCGACGAAAACGCTTTCCTCTTAACGGTTTGCGAAAACGGTTACGGGAAGCGGACGCCGTTCGGCCCGAACGCCGCGACGACGAGCGCCGACGAGTTGGAAGCGCTCGGCGATTCGCTCGAAATGACCGCCGCCGGAGCCGATCCGGGGGACGCGGTCGACGACGCCGAACTCGAAGCGACGGAAACCGCCGAAAACGCGGAAACGGAAGCGGAAGACGGCGACGAAAGCGCCGACGGCTCCTCGAACCGTCGTTACCGAACGCAACGGCGCGGGGGCGGCGGTCTCCTCGACGTCAAGACGACCAAGCGCAACGGCAAAGTCGTCGACGTCTTGCGAGTCGACGCCGGCGACGAAGTGATGACGATCACCGCGCGCGGCAAAATCCAACGTTTCGCGATCAACGAAATCCGCGAAACCGGTCGCAACACGCAGGGCGTCCGCTTGATGAACGTCGACGTCGACGACGCCATCGTCGCGATCAACCGCATTCCGCGCGACGAAGTCGACGCGACGCCGAAAACGACGCTCGGCGCCTCGACCTTCGCCGGAGAAGAAACGGCGGCGCCGGAACCGACGGTCGAACTCGACGCGGAATCGGACGACGCGAACGATTCGACGGAAGAATAATCCGTTAAAGCGCGTCGAGCGGAAGCGTTTTCGCTCGGCGCGCCTTGTTTTTTTCGTTATTTTTTCGGAAGCGACCGACGTTTGGCGCGGCGGTCGAACGTCCCTTATTATTTGAGGCGGCAATATGAGTCTTTGGAAAATCGCTTGGAAAAGCATTCGGCACCGTTCGTTGGCGTCGGCGTTGACGGCGTTCTCGATGGCGCTCGGCGTCGCGCTCGTCGTTACGGTTCTCGTTATCAACGGCGTCGTCGGGAAGTCGTTCCAACAGGGCGCGCAGGGGTACGACTTGATCGTCGGCGCCAAGGGGAGCAAACTGCAACTCGTTCTCAGCACGGTCTTTTACAACCAAGACCCGGTTGGGTTGATTCCTTACGAATATTACGACTTGATGCGTTCGTCGCGCTACTCGGCGGAAGTGAAGACGGCGATTCCGATCGCTCGCGGCGACAACTACCAAGGTTCGCCGGTCATCGCGACGACGCCGGAGTATTTCAACTCCGTTACGAAGTCGGACGGCAAACCGTATACCCTTCAAGAAGGCGAGTTCTTCAAATATACCGACTATAACGGAGCGGTCGTCGGTTACGCGGTCGCGAAAAAGAACAAGCTGCAAGTCGGGCAAGAAATCCGCTTCGGGCATACGAATTCGGCGCGCGACGAAGATTTGCACGAACCGTTTAAAATCGTCGGGATTTTAGACCATACCGGCAGCCCGAACGACCGCGCCGTTTTCGTCAACCTTGAAGGGTTCTATCGCGAACACGAACACGGACACGCCGGAGTCGAAACGATTAATTACGACCTCCGCGAAGAAGAGTTGGCTCGCAAACGCGCCGAACTCGGCGTCGAAGAACGCGAACACGAAGGCGAAGAACACGCGGAACACGCCGAACATAAACGCCGCTTGACCGCGATTCTCCTTATTACTAAAGACGCCGAAGTCGAAGTAACCGCGACCGCCGCCGCGGTCGAAGCCGCGACCGAAAGCCGCCCGGGTCTTGAAATCGAAGAAAAAGACCTGATTCAAACGGAGCGTCGCCAAGTGATCGACACGGCGGTTACCGCGCTTCCGGCGAAGATCGAGGGCGAGCTTCTCGAAGCGCAGGCGGTCGCGCCGGTTCAAGAGATCGCGGCGTTCTTCCAAGACGTGATCGGGAACATTCAAAGCGTTTTGATTATTTTCGCGATTCAAGTCGTGATCGTCGCGGGCGTCGGAATGATGGTCAGCATTTACACGTCGATGAACGAACGTCGCCAAGAAATCGCGATTATGCGGGCGCTCGGCGCGCGGCGTTCGACCGTTATGTCGATTATTTTGCTCGAGTCGATTTTGCTTTCGCTCGGCGGCGGTCTCTTCGGAGCGTTGATCGGGCACTTGGCGATCGGCGCGCTCGCTCCGTTGATTATGTCGTATTCGAACGTGATGGTGCGGCCTTGGGACTTCCAAACGATCGAGCTGGCGTTGATTCCGGGGCTAATCGGCTTGGCGTCGATCGTCGGTTATTTGCCGGCGGTGATCGCGTACCGCACCGACGTCGCGCAATCGTTGCAAACCTGATTCGCGGCTTTTCGGAACGTTTTTCGGAACGCGTTTTCGACGCTTCCTCGCGCCGCTTCGGACGCGTTTCGAACGTTCTCGCTTTTCTTAAACTTAGCAAAGACCGCGCGTTGAGCGCGGCGGAGCGAAACCGATGAAAGCTGTTTTTGACGACGCGCTGAAAGGCGTTTATCGCGACGTCGAGGCGGTCGCGCCGACCGAGGAAACGGTCGATTACAAACAGATCGCGACGTTGGGCGTCGGCTCGTTGGTCGCGGCGATCGTTTCGATTTTGGGCTTTTTTTGGACGCCGTTTATTTTGGTCGCGGTCGTCGGCGTCGTTTTGGGCGTTTTAGGCTTGCGGAAGATTATGCGGGCGCCGGAGGAGATCGGCGGTTTTACGCTGACGTCGACCGCGACGGCGTTGAGCGTTCTGTTGGCGATTTCGGCGACGTGTTGGCGCGTTTACGCCTTTTATCACAACGCGCCGCCCGGATACGAAATCGTCGCGTTCGATTCGATGGCGCTGACGAAAGACGGCGCCGTCGCGCCGGAAATCGCCGCGTTGAACGGGCGCCGCGTTTATATCGAAGGGTATATGTATCCGACGAAGCGACACGCCGGAATTACCGACTTCAACCTCGTTCGCACGCTCGGGCACTGCCAGTTCTGCTCGCCCGGCACGAACCCGGCGGATATGATCGCCGTTTCGATGGAGCGCGGGAACGAAGTGAATTATCGCGCGAACAAACTCGTCGGCGTCGGCGGCGTTCTTTACGTCGCGGAGGATTTCCGTCCCGGCGAACTGCCGTATACGATGAAAGCGGACGTTTTTCGTTGAGAAACGCCGAAAGTCTTCGAACGCAACGTTTTAACGCTCGCTTGGCTTAACGCCGGGCGGGCGTTTTTCGTTAAAGAGGGGCGAAGCGGCGCTCCGTCGGGGGCGATTGACGAAACGGCGCTTTCGGGTAAAATAAACGCAAGCGGCTTGCCGACGCGGCTTATTTTAGGCGCGTTTGGCGGGCGATGTTGAGAATTGCGAACGAACGTTCGAACGAAAGGAACGAAAATGGCTTACGAAGTTACCCTCATCACCGGCGACGGCGTCGGTCCGGAATTGGCCGAAGCGGCTCGCAAATGCGTCGACGCGACCGGCGTCGCGATTAATTGGGACGTCCAAGAAGCGGGAATCGACGTGATGGAAAAGACCGGCAACCCGTTGCCGCCGGAAGTTTTGGAAAGCATCCGCCGCACCCGTTGCGCGTTGAAGGCGCCGATCACGACTCCGGTCGGAACCGGCTTCCGCAGCCTGAACGTTCACCTCCGCCAAGAACTCGACCTCTTCGCTTGCGTCCGTCCCTGCAAATATTACCCGGGCGTCCGTTCGTATTTCAGCTCGGTTCCGGTCGACCTCGTTATTTTCCGCGAAAACACCGAAGACCTTTACGCCGGCATCGAATTCGAAAAAGGTTCGGAAGTTACAAAGGAAATCGTCGACGAAATCAACCGTTTGGCGCCGGGCCGCAAAATCGCGACGAAGTACGACGAAACCGGCGTTTCGATCAAGCCGATCAGCGTTTCCGGGACGGATCGCTTAGTTCGCGCCGCGTTCGAATACGCTCGCGAAAACGGTCGCAAAAAGGTTACGGCGGTTCACAAAGCGAACATTATGAAGTTCTCGGACGGTCTTTTCCTCGAAACGGCCCGCAACGTCGCTAAAGACTTCCCGGAAATCGAGTTCGAAGACCGCATCGTCGACAACATGTGCATGCAGCTCGTCCAAAAGCCGGAGCTTTACGACGTCGTCGCGCTCCCGAACCTTTACGGCGACATCTTGAGCGACCTCTGCGCCGGTCTGATCGGCGGTCTCGGCGTCGCTCCGGGCGCGAACATCGGCCACAACGGCGCCGTTTTCGAAGCGACGCACGGCAGCGCGCCGAAATACAAGGGCTTGAACAAAGTCAACCCGTGCGCGTTGATTTTGTCCGGCGTCTTGATGCTTCGCCACCTGAAAGAAACCGACGCCGCGAACCGCCTCGAAGCCGCGGTCGCCGAAGTCATTCGCGAAGGCAAGGACGTTACTTACGACATGAAGCCGAACCGCGACGACCCGACCGCCGTCGGCACGCAAGAGATGGCCGAAGCGATCTGCCGCAAACTCGCCTGATTCGGCTGGGCGAACCGTCGTTGAATCGCGCTTGAAAAAGCGTTGAAATTCTGAACCCCGCCGCGACAAAACGCTTGTCGCGGCGTTTTTTTTTGTTAAAATAGTAAAAAAGTCGGCTTGCTTTTAATGAAAAACGTCGATTTTGATAAAGAGTTGGCTTGCTTTTAATGAAAAACGTCGATTTTGATAAAGAGTTGGCTTGCTTTTAATGAAAAACGTCGATTTTGATGAAGAGTCGGCTTGCTTTTAATGAAAAACGTCGACTTTGATAAAGAGTCAAAAATTGTTTGACCTATTTTAACGTGCGTTTACGCTTGGAAATTTATAATGAAAAGTCGGCCTTGGTTTTCTTTACTTCCCGACGCAATTCGCGACGTCGATTTCAATACCGTTAAGGTGTTGAAAAAATTGAATCAAGCGTCGCGAGCGTTAGGCAATTTAAACGGTTCGCTTGCTTCGGTTCCTAATTCCGCCGTCTTAATTACGACGCTGACGTTACAAGAAGCGCAATTAAGTTCGGAAATTGAAAATATTGTAACGACGCAAGACGAACTTTATGAGGCGAACATCGATTTGGGCCCGACGTCGCCGGAAGTAAAGGAAGTTAACGGATACGCCGCCGCGTTGTCGGCGGGATTCGAACGGGCGCGGCGGGATAAAATCATTCGGCGCAACGATTTGTTGGAGATTCAACGAAGTATCGTTGGAAACAGTCAAGGGTTGCGGACGACGCCCGGAACGCGTATTCAAAATGTCGCGACGAACGAAATCGTTCACACGCCGCCGCAAAATATAAACGATATCAAAAAATTACTCGACAACTTTTTGAGTTTTTTTAACGACGTCGAGCGATTAGATTACGATCCTTTAATTCAACTGGCAATTTTACATTACCAATTTGAAGCGATTCACCCGTTCTACGACGGCAACGGAAGAACCGGCAGAATCCTTAACGTTTTGTATTTAACGAACAACGAATTACTCGACGCGCCTGTTCTTTATTTAAGTCGATATATTATCGAAAACAAGAGCGAATATTATCGATTAATGAAAGAATTGGGCGGTAATCGCGAGTGGGAAAACTGGGTTCTTTTTATTTTAGAAGCGATTGAAACCACCGCTAAGCAAACGCAGCGAACGGTAACGCGTCTTCGAGAGTTAATGCGGAAAAAAAAGGAGGCGATTCGCGCGACGTTGCCTAAACTTTATAGCCAAGATTTGATAAATCATCTTTTTAAGAATCCGTATACTAAGGTAAAAATTTACGCTAAAGACTTGGGAAAAACGGAAGCGGTGGCGCGTCAACATCTTAATACGTTGGAAGAGAACGGCTTTTTAACGGCGAACAAAAAAGGGACGACGAAATATTATATCAACCAAGAATTGCTCGAACTTTTGGCGGAACGCGATTAAATCGATTGAATTTTCAAACCCCGCCGCGACAAAACGCTTGTCGCGGCGGGGTTTTGGCGTTAAAATGGAAGAGTCGGCGGACGGACGACGAAATTTTTTTCAAAAATAAAGGAAACTTTTCGCGAAACGCGTTCTTAAGAATAGAAAGAAAGGAAACGCGGCGCCGACGGAAAACGCGTCGCGAACAAGAAAAAAAAGAACGAAAATGACGACCGGGCGAAAATGCCAAGTTTGCGGACTTCAACTAAAAGCCGACGATACCTTTTGCGGCGCCTGCCGAACGACCTTTTGCCCGCGTTGCAAGCGAGCGGTCGACGCGGACGGCGGGCTCTTTTGCGCCGTTTGCGGAGCGTCGTTGAAGGCGACGCGCAAAACGGAGAGTCAAAAACGCGCCGAAGAGCGGGCGAGAAATTGGCGCGCCGGGAAATATGAAGACGCGTTCGAACCGTCGGAGTTCATCCCGACGGACGAGGACGACGCGCGGTATTGGGCTTGGGCGCAAGTCGCGAATTTTCAAGGACGCGGAAGCGGAATCGGCTTTTGGCTCTTTCTCGGCGCCGCTTGGGGGAGTTATTGTTATTTCGCGGAGCGCGGTTTTGTCGAACTCGGCGTCGTCGCGGGGTTGATTTCGTTGATTCCGGCGCCCGCGTCGGCGGTTCGGCGATTGCACGACGTCGGTTTGTCCGGGCGTTGGTTGGGGCTCGCGCTGATTCCGGTCGTCGGTTGGGCGGTTCTCGCGGTTATGCTGTTCCTGCCGGGCCAAAAAGAGCCGAACCGATACGGCTTCCCGACGCGACGTTGGCAAAGGAAAGTTTACCAAAACGCGGACGGCGAAGACCGGTACGACGCGCGCCTCGTTAACGACGGCAAAGTTTACGACGGTCGGTTCGGTTGGCGGAGCGTCAACGTCGTCGACGAAGAAGACGCCCGAAACGGCAAGTTTTAGCGAAGAACGCTTTAACGGAGGAAAACGAAATGAGCGCCGAAAACGAATTGAACGACGCGACCGTCGCCGCCGACGAGCGCAACCCGTTCGCGACGCCGGAACGCGTCGCCGAAAGCGCCGACGGTTGGGAGTTCGCCGACGCGCCGCCGACGGTCGGGCCGAGTTTCCAAGGCGCGTTTTGGTATTGCCTGCGCCGTCCGTTCGACTTTAAAAGCCGAGCGAACCGAACGGAGTATTTCGGCTGGCTCGCGGGGCTGGCCGTCGCGCTTTTTACGCTGGGGTTCGTCGCCGGATTGGGAACGTTGGTTCCGTTCGCTTGGGCGCTCGCGACGAAGGGAATACCGTTTATTTTTTTAGGCGCCGGTTTGACGTTCGGCTTGGCGACGTCGGTTCCGGACGCGGCGGTTTGGACGCGTCGTTTGCGAGATCGGAACGTCGTCGCGAGTTGGAAGACGGCGCTGGGCGGATACGTCGCGATTTTAGCGGCGGCGGGCGGCGTCGCGTTTGGCGCTTATTTATTCGACTCGCGCGGCGCGGCGCCGAACGAAATAACGGGCGTCGTTATCGTCGCGGCGGCGGGGGCGACGTTCTTCTTAGTAACGTCGTCGCCGTTAGGCTGGGGAACGGCGATTTGGGCGACGGGATTCGTCGTCGCGACGCGGATAACGACGCCGGAGTTCGCGGAGACGGCGGCGCCGCTGATTGTCGTCGGATGCGCCGTCGTAACGTTGGGGATTTTAGTCCGCGTTTTGACGGGCTTTCGCGTCGGGACGCCGGGGCCGAACCGTTTCGGAGCGGAGCGTCTAACGCCGAAAGAAGCGGCGCGTCGCGAACGGGCGCAAAATGCGGAAGACGCGTTAAGCGTCGAAAACGAAACGGTTTGAACGGCGAAAATTTCTTTTGCGAAAAACTTGATTTTCCGTCGGCGGCGCGCTAAAATAACGTTGCGCGGCGAGAGCGGTTCGAGCGGGAACCCGAGCGGCGCGGAATTTTGGCGAAAACGATTTAGGGAGAAAGTAAAATGGCGAACTTTTGCCCTCGTTGCAACGTCGCGACCGATCCGGACGTCGCGTTTTGCGCCGCTTGCGGAACCCGGTTGACCGGTCGCTTCAAGAAGAACGGCGGAAGCGCGGGGCGTCGCGGCGCGGACGCTTCGGAAACGGCGCGCTACCTTCAACCGACGGTCGGGCCGAGTTTTTGGGGGGCGCCCTTGCACTGTTTGAAGAAGTATTGCGTTTTTCGCGGTCGCGCGACGCGAACCGAGTTTTGGGGCTGGTTCGTTCCTTGGGCGGCGGTCGTTTTTGTCGCGGCGCCGACGGTTGCGAACGCCTTGACGGCGAATCTCGAGAGCGCGTCGGCGCGGTTGAACGAGTTTCATTGTTTCTGGTTTGGGACGACGCTCCTTCCGAGCCTCGCGGTTTTCGCGCGGCGTTTGCACGACGTCGGCAAATCGGCGAAACGTTGGCTCGCCTCGGTCGTTTGGGGCGGCGTCGGCGTCGCGCTTTGGGGCGTCTGGGCGGAGGGCGGCGAACTTCGGACGGCTTGGCTTGTTTTGGCGTTTTTCATTCCGGCGGGGATTGCGCAATTTCGGGCGGCGATTACCGCGGGATTCGGCGACGGAATGCGCGAGCCGAACCGTTGGGGCGGGCGGAGGTCGAATCCCGCGTAAATTCGACGCGGAAAAACGGCGTTGATTGGCGTTAAAGCGAACCGTTGAAGCGGGTTGCGACGTCTCGAAAAAGAATTTTTGAACGCGATACTTGATTTTTCGACGTCGACGGAGTAAAATAAATAACGACGGCGGACGTTCGAACGCGCGTCGAATTTTGGGCGAAATTGTTTTAGGAGAACGAACAATGGCGAACTTTTGTCCTCGTTGCGGCGGCGCGACCGGCCCGAACGACGCGTTTTGCGGCGCTTGCGGAACGCCTTTAACCGGCGGCGAATACGGTTATAACGAAAGCGCGAACCCTTACGACGCGGGCGCTCCGGTCGCGGAAAACGGTTATTGGGTCGCCGAAGGCGGCGCGACCGTCGGGCCGAGCTTTTGGGGTTCGTTTGCGCATTGTATGAAGAATTACTGCAATTTCCGAGGCCGCGCGACGCGAACCGAGTACTGGGGCTGGATCGTCGTCAACGCGTTGATCGGCGGCGCGTTGCAGATAGTCGCGGCGGCCGCGACGTTGGGGGCCGGCGCGAACGTTTATTCGGCGGAAGCGACGACGGAAGTCGTCAAAGGGCTTTGGAATTTGGCGGTAATGCTTCCGGCGTTCGCGGTAATGGGGCGGCGACTGCACGACGTCGGTTGGTCGGCGAAACAGATACTCGGGCCGATCGCGCTGGGAATCGTCGGGCTTACGCTTCTGATAATCGGAATCGGCCCGGAAAATCTCGATTCGGGGGACGACGTCGCGTCGACCGGAACGATGTTCGTCGGTTTGGCGTCGATTGTTCCGGCGGCGATTTGGCAGCTCGTTTTGGGGATTGCGTCGGGTTTCGTTCGCGGAACGGACGGCCCGAACCGTTTCGGCGGCAAACGCCTGAACCCGGCGGACGTCGGACGCTAAACGCCGACGTTTAACGCAAAAAAGAAGCGCGAAACAACGAAACCCGTCGTCTCGGGCAAACGAGGCGGCGGGTTTTCGCGTTTTCGGGACGCTTGAATTAAGCGGCAAAGCGAGAAACGACGGCGTTTACGGCGTTTCGAAGTCGCAGTCCGGCTCCGGGCCGAGCGGGTCGCCGCCGACGGCGTAAGCGCGAGCGCGGCTGCCTCCGCAAACGCAGCGATAATTGCACTTGCCGCAGACGCCTTTGTAGTTGTCCGGGTTTTGAAGCGCGTTGAAGAGCGGGTGATTTTGGTAAACGTCGACGACCGAGTTTTCCGGGAAACGTCCGCAAACGACCGGAAGGAAACCGGCCGGGAAGATTTCGCCGTTGTGCCCGACGAACATAATCCCGCGACCGTCGGTGATTCCTAGCGGCGCTCGCGAGCGATGCGAACGTCCGATTTTCGCGGCGGCGGCTTCCGCTTTCTCGTCGACCGGCGTGTCCTGCGGGTTGACCTTCATCGACGCGGCGAAGCGAGAGTTCGGGAAGTTCGGGCGGTTTTTGGGCGCCGCGAGCGGGTCGCCGCCTTGCTCCAAGACGTAGCGGCGGTAGTGCGGCGCTTCCGTCGTCTTGACCGAGAACGGTTTCGTCAGCGAATGTCGGTAAAGTTTCGCGAAAACCTCCCGATATTCCGGCGCGGAAATGCGGATCTCCTCGACGCCGCGTCCGACCGGAACGAGGAAAAAGACCGACCACATCATCACGCCGGTTTCTTCGAGCAGGTCGGCGATTTCGTCGATCAAATGCGCGTTGCGGCGGGTGATCGACGTGTTCACCTGCACCGGAAGCTCGAGGTCGCGGGCGTAACGCATCATATCGAGGGCTTTAGCGAAACTGCCTTCGAAACCGCGGAAGGAGTCGTGAACCTCCGGCGTCGGGCCGTCGAGACTGATTCCGATCGCGGAGACGCCCGCTTCCTTCGCTTTTTGGAACGCGTCGAACGTCGCGAGCGGCGTCGCGCTTGGAGTGAGGGCGGAGCCAATTCCGAGGTCGGTCGCGCGGCGGATCAAGTCGAAGAGGTCGGCGCGCTTGAGCGGGTCGCCGCCGGTGAAGCAGATCGTCGGCTTGCGCGGGAAACGGGCGACGTCCTCGATCAGCGCGAGCGCTTGCTCGGTCGAAAGTTCGTCCGGAGCCGCCGACTCTTGCGCCGACGCGCGGCAGTGTTTGCAAACGAGATCGCAAGCGCGGGTTACTTCGTAATAAAACATTAGCGGGTTCCGACCGAAATCGGAGACGTCGTAAGGTTCATGACGCATCGGCGAAGACTCTCTTTCTAGCGTAAAAAGGAAAGGAAAAACGGACAAAACGGAGCAAACGACGAAAGCGCCGCTCGGGCGGAAAATCGAACTCCGAAGAGCGGATTTTGCCGACCGAACGGCGCGTTTGGGAAACGTAAACGGCTAAGTTAAACGGTTAAGCGGCTAAACGGTTAAGCAATTAAAAACCGCGGTTGCGCGGGTAAACGCCGGCGCCGCCCATCCCGGGATAACCGCCGTACCCGCCCATTCCGGGATAGCCGCCGTATCCGCCGTAACCGCCCATCGCGGGATAACGCCCCATCGCGCCGCGTCCGAAGTTTTGGCGCGGCATAAAGGGCGTCGTCGAGCCGACGTAAGGCGTCGACAACATCGTCGCGGTCGTTTGGCGCGAGCGCAAATTTTGCAGGTATTGCGTCAACACGGTCGAGTTCATCGACTTGAGTTCGACGACGCGCACCTTGCGGATATTTTCCTCGAGGATTTCGCGGTCGACTTCCTTGACGTATTCTTCGATTTCCTTCGCCAAATTTTCCGGCGCGTAAACTTCGAGGTTGCCGGTTGTTACGTTCGGGAAAATGCGCGGCGACTGATTGCCCGGCATCAACGTCGTTTGGAACTTGCGCGAAAACGCGTTCAGCACTTGTTGCGCCATTCGCGTCGGCGACGTGTTGGCGACTTTAATCTTGTGCGGCTTCGTGATCGGTTGCGGGAACAGATCGACGGAGTCGAGGTGAACGATGAGCGCCCCGGCGACGTCGCGGTCGGCTTTGGAACCGTAGACGGCGATCGTGTTGAGCGCCGCGTCCGGTTGGAACGAAAGCTGGACGCTTTGTTGCATATTGGTGATGCTGACGCCGGACGATTGGTAGTAGTAATACGGCGACGCGTTTTGGACGCGGTCGGCCATATACGACTGCAAGCGCGGCAACAGTTGTTGAACGCCGACGTTTTCGACGCGGTACACCGTGTAGTTGCGGCTTTCCATCAAAATGCGTTCGCGCGCTTTTTCGCGGTTTTCCGGCGTCATATACGACAGATAACCGAGGGAGCGCGGGTCGGTCGGATCGTCGACTTGCGGCGCGTCTTCTTCCGCTTGTTCTTCGACGGCGGCGACCGGGGCCGCGTCGGCGGTTTCCGACGCGACGACGGGCGTTTCGACCGTTTGAGCCGGAGCGGTTTCCGGTTGCGCCGCCGTTTTCATTTCGTCGACGACGGCGGTCAAACGGCGTTGAAATTCGTCGAGCGCTTCTTCGTCGCTCGAATAGAGCGTCGCGGTTCCGTCCGGATTAACGACGACGTAAACGCCCGGGACGTCGGTCGCGACGGCGTTTTCCGGAACCGATTGCGAAGTCGTTTCCGTTTCCGGCGCGTTTTCCGTTTCGACGATCGAAGCGCCGTCGGCGACGAGCGCGCCGAACGCGGCGCTTTTCAGGAGCGCGCGGCTAGCCGAAAAAAAAAGGGTGGAAACGACGGACGCGGTTTTCGGCGCGGCTTCCGTCGCCGGAGCGGGTTGCGCCGGAGCGGTTTCGACCGGTTTTTCCGGAGCCGGAGCCGGTTGCGGAGCTTCCGCCGGAGCGGGGGCCGGAGTCGGTTGCGCGGCTTTTTCGGCGGCGGCTTTTTCGGCGGCGGCTTTTTCGGCGGCGGCTTTTTCGGC
>JAGBDD010000221.1 GCA_017937685.1 Thermoguttaceae bacterium
CGCAAGTCGCCCCGACGACGCAAACGCAAATCCCGGCGCAAAACGCTCCAGTCGCCCAACCGCAAGCTCCGGCGCAAGTCGCCCCGACGACGCAAACGCAAATCCCGGCGCAAAACGCTCCAGTCGCCCAACCGCAAGCTCCGGCGCAAGTCGCCCCGGACGCCCAACTTCAAGGGCCGACGCCCTTCGTCGCCGACTTTGCGCCGCCGACGTCCGAAGCGCTTGCTTTGCCCGCCGAGCCGCTTATCGACGCGAACGTCGACGCCGTTGCGCCGCCGCAAACGTCGCCGCTCCCGAATAACGAACCGCGATCGGTTGCCGAAACCTCCGTTTCCGCGCTCGCCGGTCAAGACGCGAAAAACGCGCAAACTTTAACGGCTTGCATCGGTCGCCGAAACCCGGGCCTCTTCGCGGCGTCGACGGCCGCAAGTTCCGCGACTTCCGGCGTCGCAACCGGTTTTCGCCCCGGTTCAATTTCGACGACGGCCCCGCAAATCGCGCAAAGCGCCCCAACGGCGCAAAAATTGCAAACCGCGCAAAACGCTACGACGGCGCAAGAACAGCAAATTGCGCAAAGCGCCCCAACGGCGCAAAACTTGCAAACCGCGCAAAACGCTACGACGGCGCAAAACTTGCAAACCGCGCAAAACGCTACGGTTGTCGGGCCGCAACTTCCGAAACCGTTCCGTTTCGACGCGGAAACGGCGTTTCAACGCGTCGAACTGCTCGTCGAGTTGGAAAATTGCGTCGCCGAGTATTTTGCGCCGCTCGCGCCGATTTACGAAACCGCGCCTTCGCCGTTCCAAGCCGCCGACGTCCAAGAACTTTACGCAGCCGCGCCCTCGCCGTCCGATCTCGCGGTCGCCGAAGAGGAAGAGTTTGACGAAAACGACGATTTTGCGTTCGCTTCGTCCGGTTCGTCGCAAACGTCTACCACGACGACGCCCGCGGCGGCGATCGGCGGATTCGGCTCCTACCAAGCGCCGACGTTCGACGCGACGCCGGTCGCCCCGACTCCGCAAGTCGCACAAACGACGCAAGTTCCGGTCGCCGCGCAAAACGTTTACGCCGCCCCGGTTCCGCAAGTCGCACAAGTCGCCCAAACGCCGGGTTCGCAATACGCCGCCCCGCGTCGTTCGACGGCGGAAGAACGCCTCCAAGCCGCGATCGCCGCCGGCGCCGAAGTTCGCGAAATTTCGCCGGAAGAGTACCGCCGCGCCGTTTCGGTCGGTATGTCGGGCCAAACGCAACCCCGTTAAAACCGTTATTTTATTCAAAACCGCGACTCGTCGCGTTCGTTTCAATGCAAACGACGCGGCGCCTCGGTTCTTCCATTTCCTCTTACCCCCCTATTTTATCGTTCGTCGAGGTTTTTATGTCGGAAATCAACGAATTTTATCGCCAAACGGCGGCGCGAATCGACAAAGCGCTCCAATATTGCGACGACACGAAAGCGGTCGTTCTCGGCGAAGGAACGCTCGAACGCGTCGGAACTTTCTTCCAAGACCTCTTCGGAACCGACGCAAAAGCGGTTGTCGTCGCGGATGTTACGACGTTCGAAATCGCCGGGCGCGCCGTCCTCGAACGCCTCGAAGCCGCCGGAGTCGTCGTTGAAGACCCGTTCATTTTCGACGCGCCGCAAATGCACTCCGAAACGCGTTGGGTCAACGCCTTGCACGCCCGCTTCGCGCCGACCGACGCGATCCCGGTCGCCGTCGGCTCCGGAACGGTCAACGATCTTTGCAAACGCGCGGCTTATCTCGTCGGTCGCCCCTACGCGGTCGTCGGAACCGCCGCCTCGATGGACGGGTACGCGTCGTTTGGCGCCTCGATCGAACACAACGAATGCAAACAAACGTTCTCCTGTCCGGCGCCGCGCGGGATTCTGCTCGATATGAACGTCGTTTGCGAAGCGCCGCTCAAGATGAACGCCGCCGGATACGCCGACTTGATCGCGAAAATTCCGGCCGGCGCCGACTGGATTCTCGCCGATTTGATCGGAACGGAACCGATCGACAAAATCGCTTGGTCGCTCGTTCAAGATTCGCTCCGCGACTCGGTCGCCGACCCGACCGGCGTCGCTCGCGGCGATAAAAAAGCGTTGGCGCGGCTGACCGAAGGGCTCGTGATGAGCGGGCTGGCGATGCAAAAGGCGAAAACGTCCCGCACCGCGTCCGGCGCCGAACACCAATTCAGCCACCTTTGGGATAACCAACATCATACTTACAACGGCGAGGCCCCGTCGCACGGGTTCAAAGTCGGCGTCGGAACCGTCTCCACCTCCGCGCTTTACGAACGGATTTTGGCGACTTGGAGCGAAGCGACTTTCGACGCCGCGATCGCCGCGATTCCGCAAAACTTCCGCGCTTGGGAAACGATCGCTCGCGAACTCGAAGAAAATTTCGGAACGTCCGGGCTCCGCGAAACGGTCGAAAGCGAATGCCGCAAGAAGTTCGTCGAACCGGACGAACTCGAACGCCGGTTGCGGCTCTTCCGCGACGCTTGGGCCGAGCTGAAACCGCGTCTCGAAGCGCAACTCCTCCCCGCCGCGACGATTCAACGGATGATCGCCGACGCCGCCGCGCCGTCGACGCCGGAAGAAATCGGAATCGACCGTCCGCGCCTCGAACGGAGTTATCGCCTCGCGCAGCAACTTCGCTATCGCTACAACGTCCTCGACTGGACGCAAGACCTCGGGCAATGGGCGAACGCCGTCGCGCCGCTCTTCCAACCGGGCGGTTTCTGGGGGTAAAGTCGACGCAAAACGCGCGGTTTAACGTCGACGCGCCTTACCCCCCTCTTTCGACGAATAAGGCGGCTCGCGGACGTCGCCGTCGAAAACTTAACGTCGCGCCTTAAAACGCCCCTTCGGCAAGCCAAGTTTTCGGCATAAACCGTCTATTTTAACGTCGTTCTCCTTCAGTCGACGACAAAAACGCTCGACGCGCTTCGCTTGAAGTCGCGTCGAGCGTTTTTTCGACTTTTTTCGCCGGAAACGTCGCCCTTCTCGACGGCGTTATTTTTTCGACGCGACGCCGTTCTTCAACCAATTTCGCCGTTCCGCGTTCCGCCTTCGATAAAGCGTTGCCTCTCTTGACGCCGCTCTTCAACCGATTTTGCCGTTTCGACGTTCCGCCTTCGATAAAGCGTTGCCTCTCTTGCTTGCCGTTTCTAAATCGATTTCGCCGTTTCGACGTTCCCGGTTTTCCGATCGCGCGCGCCGAATTTTCTTCGATTTCGTCTTTCGCTTTTGAAATCGTCTCCATTTTTCCAACGTTCGCCGCCGCGACGAGTTCGAACTTTCGCCGCTTTTTTCCGCAAGAAACAAAAAACGAACCGACGCGCGAAACGCCGGTTCGTCTCAAGGGCAAGCGTCTAAAAGACGCTCAAACGCCGCAATTTATCGAATTAACGATTAGAGTTTGCTAAGATCCAAAACGCCGTCGTCGCTGAAACCTTTTTCAGTGTTGTAGGTCGATTTCTTGTCTTGCGGAGCCATCGCGCGAACGAGAACTTCCAATTCGACGCCTTCGTTAATCGTGCGGGTCGAACCGTCGACCATCGCGGCGACAACGACGTTCGGGTGCATCGAGGACATACGAGCGTAAGCCCAAGCCTCGTTGCTATAAACTTCCATCAAATCGCCGGTCGCCCAACCGTCGACGTCGTTCGGAGCCAAGTCGGCGTAAGTTTTGATTTCGCGACCGCGGTTCACGCGCAACGGAGCGAGGGTCGAAACGGTTTCGACGCCGCTTTCGCTCGTCGTAACTTGACCGAAACCGTATTGATTGTTGCCGGGGTAGGTAACGCAGAAACCGACGCCGTATTCGCGGTTCGCCCAAATACCGCCCGCTTGGAGGTTTTCGGAAATAAGGAGCGTGTTCGAAGTCCCGTCTTTCACGTCGTTGAGGGTCAACGCTTTACCGCCGTAGGCGCCGTCGAGAAGCATCCCGTTGGCGCTGTTTTTAGCGGCGGCCGAAAGGACGTAACTCGCGTCGTCGGCCAAGTCGAAGGAACCGTCGGCGACGCCGCAGTTGGCGACGTAATTGTTGCTCCCTTCGTCGGAGGAACCGGCGCTCGTGCATTGGAACGACGGAATCGTCACGGAAACGCGATTTCCGTTGTCGCGAAGTTGTTCGTAGGCTTGCGCTTGTTCCATATAGGTGAAAATTTGCGGAATCCAACCGATAACCGCGGAACCGCCGGCGTCGATATTCAAATTGTCGCGCCACGTCGGAAGTTTGGTAACCGCCGATTCCATCGAGTTAAACGCCAACGCAATGTTCTTTTGGTTGTTGATGCATTGGGTGCGGCGCCCGGATTCGCGCGCGGCTTGGACGGCGGGAAGGAGCAGACCGGCCAGCATCCCGATGATCGAGATAACGACCAGCAACTCAATGAGCGTAAAACCGGCTTTGAACGTCTTTTTCATCTTCTTTTCCTTTACAGAATAAGAGCGTCGAAAACGCGTTAAAAAATCAATAATTCAAACGGTCTTCTCGACGCGAATGACCTTGCCCTTTATTTTTTGTTCGCTCGTCTCGAATCGCGGCGCGTTCCCGACCGGGCAACCCGAAACAACCGACTCGTCCGACTCGCAACCGCTCGGAAGCGCGCTTTTCACAACGCGTCCCAACGCTCGCCGTCGGCGCTAAGGTTCGCGACGTTTCTCTCGGCGAATGCGCTCGAAACGTTCGCTCAAAAACCGAACCGTTCGACCGTTTTTTCGAAAACTCCGCCGAAGTCGGCGACGCCGTTTTCGAAAAGTCGCGCCGAACGGCGTTCGTTCGACGTCGGTTTGCGCTCGTCGGCGACGCGTCTTCGCTCGAAAAACGAAAACTCGCGCCGACAAAGCAAAAAATACGGTTCTCTAAAATGATAGGATACACAACAATTTCGCTTGAATCAAGCGGATTTTTGCCGTTTTCCCCGATTTTTTTAAATTTTCTTCCCAAATAACGCGCTTAATCGCTTCGTTTTAACGTCGAGAGCGTTGGAAACGCCGTTTCTCGGGCGGCGCGGCGCCGCTTCTTCAACGTTTTCAAGCGGACGTCGCGCTATTCGCTCTTGTCGCCGCTCTCGTTCTCCGACGCGCAAAACGAAATACGCACGTTTTCTTCTTTTTCGCTGTTCGGATTCCACGTTTCCGCAAAATTATTACCGGCGCGCGGAGCAATTTCCGGAACGTTTTCTTCAAGCCAGCGCCAGATTACGTTTCTCGCGTCCGGAGACGTTTTCGTCAACAAAAATTCCGCGTCGCCGCCAAATTTCTCGTACTCGACGCCGTTTTCACGACAGATTCGCAAAAACGCCGCGATTATCCGTCGAGCGTTCTCGGAATCTAAAACGCGCCGGGTGTAAAAACCGTCCGAATACGGAACGGGCGTCGCCTCCGTAACGGTCGACTCGCTTTGCGGCGTTCGAATCGGCAAGCGCGGGGAACGATCGGTCGCGGTTTTCTCGTCGACGTTCGACGAGCCCCAAGCGTTTCCGATTTCGCCGTCGGTCGCCGACTTCGCCGCTTTTTTCGTTTTATCGAGACGCGCCGTTTCGACGCCGCCCCAACGCGTCCCGTCGCCGACGTTCGACGCGAGGAGCGCGACCGCCGCGAACGCGATCGCCGCTCCGGTCGTCGCCCAAAGGAACCGTCGACCGCCGACGCGCTCCGACGCCGTCGTCGAGGCCGGTCGAACCGCCGGTCGCTCGATTTCGCGATCGATCCAAAAATCGGAACGCTCGATCGCCAAGCGGAAGCGCTCGGAAAACTCGGGCGGAACGGTCGCGCCCGCGGAACTTCGCAATAACTCGCGAATACGCAACGCGGCGTCGAGCGCCTCGCGAATCTCGGGATTTCGCTCCGCCGCTTCGTAAAGCGCCCGTCTTTCTTCGTCCGTGCATTCGTCGTCGACGACGCGGTCGACCAATTCTTCCCAAACTTCCCGTTTCATCGATTTCCCCTCGCTTGGCGAGCTTGCCCAGTCAATCGTTGTTTTTAGCGGTTCGGCGCAAACGCCTCTCGCCGCGTCGTTGAAACCGTTAAAATCGTTTCCGACGACGCGACCGTTGCAACGCCGTTTTATCGCGACGTTATCGGGTGCTTTTAAGCGACAAAAAAAGCGATTCGCGTCAAAAATCGTCTCGTCGACGCTCCAACGCTTGGCGCAACGCGTTCCGCGCTCGATGCAATCGACTGCGCACCGTTCCGATCGGAATCTCCAAAACCTCGGCGATTCGTTCGTAATTCGCGCCTTCGATTTCGCGCAAAACCAGCGGCTCTCTATACTCGTCCGGCAACTTGGCCAACGCTTCGCGCAACGCTTGCACGTCGTCTTCGCGTTTCGATTTCGCGTCGGGGGACTCGATCGGCGACTCGAAACACTCGCCGATTTCCTCGACGATTCGGTCGACCGAAGTCGTCCGTCCGCGCTTGCGCAACGCTCCGACGGCGCAGTTGTACGCGATGCGATACAGCCAAGTATAAAAACGGCTCGAACGACGAAAACTTTCAAGATGCGCCAACGCCTGCAGAAAAGTCTCCTGCACGACGTCGAGCGCGTCGTCCGCGTTGCCGACGATAGGCAACGCCAAGTTGTACACGCGATCTTGATACTTGCGCGCCAATTCGCCGAAAGCGTTTTTATCGCCGGCCAAGGTCGCGTCGATCAGTCGTTCGTCGTTCACATCCGCTCCTGAAACGTTGGACGCGTTGAAACGGCGTTCGTTCCCAAAGTTTCCCGCCGTTCGCTCGTTTTTTTCAAAATTAGTTCGCGAAACGTCGTCGACGCCTTGCGAAACCGCTAAAACAAGAAAAGTCGATAAAACGGACGTCGACGCGCAACAAGGCCGCCGCCGTTTCGTCGACATTATACCCGAGACTTTCGCGAAAAAAACGGGGCGCGGCTCTCTTTGAAAAAAAAGACGCGATTTTTTCGCAAAATTTCGCCGAAAAAACGTCCTTTTTCGAAAATAGCGCCCGCCGCCGCGCTTCGACCGACGTATCGGAAAAAAAGAAACGGTCGCGCCGTCGATTTTGCGACGACGTTATTATTATTTCGGCGCCGATAATCCGGCGAAACCGCCTTCGTTTCGTTCCCGAATCGTCGACGCGCCGCTTTCGAACGCCGTTCGCCGCCTTCGTTTTTCCCCTCGTATATTAATAGGGCGAAAAACAAGCGAAACAACGCGCCGTCGAAAACCCGTCTTGACGCCGCCGCGCCGATTGTTTATCGTTAAAAACCTCCGTTTTGAAAGGATTCCCGTTGGTCGCTTTCCTTTGTCTTCTCGCGCTCGGCGTTTTGCGTCGACTCGGTCGCCGTCGAGCGCGCCGATCCTTAATTTTACCCTAACCGCCTATCCTTCCTCGTTTGCTTTAACCTCCTATTCCCCTTTAACCTCGCGTTTTCTTTCCTTTTTGCGTCGACGCAATGTTTAAAACCGTTAAAATCATTTTCCGTTGGTGCGTTTTTCTCGCTTTCCTCGCGACGGCTGTCGTCGCCGGGATCGCGTACCGCCGCGCCGATTCGGAAATTCGACGCTTCGTCCAAACGGAATTGCAACGCAAGTTTCCCGAATTGAACGTTTCGTTCGAGTCGGTTCGGTTCGACTCGACGCGCGGCGTTCGGATTCTTTCGGTCGTTTGGCGGCTTCCCGACGCTCCGGACGACGCGCCGCCGCTCCTCGAAGCGGAGGAAATTTACGTCGAACTGCCGCTCGACTGGAACGCCGTTAAATCCGGAAATTTCGCGCCGCGCCGAATCGCGATCGCCCGTCCGCAAATGCGTTCCGACGTCGACGCCGCCGTTTTTCTCGACAATTTGCGCCGTCTCAAACCGACGCCGAGCGAAAAACCTTGTCCGGTCGAAGCGTTCGACGGCGCGATTTTTTTCGACGATCCGGAGCGCCCGAACGAAACGACGACGTTGGCCGGGTTGCGCCTCCTCTTGACCCCGACGCCCCGAAGCGCGTTTTCCGGAGAGTCGCCGCTCTCGCCGGAAAAAATTCTCGACGACGAACGCCTTTTCGCCGACGACGCGAACGCTCCAAACAGCCCGAACGCCGCCGACGACGCAAACATCGCGAACGTCCCAAACAGCTCAAACGTCAACGACGACGCAAGCGTCGCAAACAACGCGGACGCCGCCGCAACCGTTTGGACGCTAACTCTTAGCGCGTCGAACCCTTACGTTCAAGAGCTGAACGTTCGCGGTTGCGTCGACGGGAAACGTTGGGCGTTCCGCGGCGCCGCTCGCCGTCTCGACGTCGCGGCGATTCTCCAACGTCTCGACGCGGAGCGACAGGGCAAGCTCGGCTCGTTGCGCAACGCGCGCGGTCAAACGTCGTTCGATTTTGAAATCGCCGACGACTCGACCGTCCCCGACGGCGTTCGCTTCCGCGTCGACGGCGAACTGTCGCGCGGCGCCGTCGCGTCTCCGCTCCTCAAATTCCCCCTTTCCGACGTTGAAATCCGTTACTCGGCGACGCAAACCTCGCTTGAAATCGAACGTTTCGCGGCGCGGAGCGGAGCGACGACGTTGGCGGGCTCTTATCGACAACTCGGCCCGCTCTCCGCCCCGAGCGAGGGCGCGCTTCGCCTCCGCTTGAACGATTACCCGCTCGACGACGCGCATTTGAAACGGCTCGCGATCGAAAACGCCGCGCAGGCGAACGTCGAATCGGAAAAATTGCGCAAACTCGTCGATTTTCTTAACGATTATCAATTTTCCGCGACGACGAACGTCGACTTGACGGTCGAAAAATCGGCGCGAACCTCCGGCGCTTGGCGTCCGACGAATCTCGTTATTTCCGGTTCCGGGCTCGATCTCGTTTGCGTCGCGTTCCCTTACCGCCTCGAACAGCTCTCGGGCCGGGTCGCGCTCGACGCCGCCGGGGCGCTGACGATCGCGCTTCGTTCCGAATTTAACGAGCGGAGTTTAAAAATCGACGGGCGTTTCGACGACGCGTTGGGAACGCCGAGCGGTTCCGTCGAGATCGAAGGACTCGGGTATCCGATCGACGCGCGCCTTTTGTCGGCGCTCCCGCCCGCGAGCCGCGCCGAACTCGCCCGGTTGCGCCCGTCCGGAGCGTTCGACGCGAACGTCAATATCGATTACAACCCGAATCGCGCCGAGCGGTTGCAAGTCAAAACGACGATCGGCGTTCGCGACGCGGCGATCCAATACGACCTTTTCCCGCTCCCGATCTCGTCGATCGGCGGTTTAATCCAAATGGAGAAAGGCGCTTGGGTCTTTTCGAATCTTTCCGGCAAGAGCGGCGCCGCCCGTCTCCGCGCGTCCGGTTCGTTCGTTTCCGGCGCCGCGCTCGCCTCCAACAACGCCAACAACGCCAACAATACAAACAACGTCGACAACGTTGGCAACATAAACAACGCGGACGACGCAAATTCGCCCGCCGTCGTCCAACGCTCCGTTTACTCAAACGCCCCGATTCGCCCCGCTTCCGCGACTTTCCCCGCCGCCGCGAACGACCCAATCTCCGGAAACGCGCCGCGCGGCGCCGATTTCGCCGATTTCGTCCCCCCGACTCCTCCGTCGCTCGTCGATTCGATTCCGACGCCGCCGGGCGCGCCGCTTCCTCCGGACGCTTGGCGCTTCGAGCTGACGACGAACGTCGAAGATTTCCCGCTCGGCGAAGAGCTGTCGAACGCGCTCGTTCGTTACGACGGTCGCGAATCGTTCGAGAAACTGGGCCTTTCCGGCAAAGCGAACGGTCAAATCCGCGTCGCTTACCGCTCCGACCAACGCAAGCTCGACGTCGAGTTCGACGCGGAGCCGGTCGCGGGCGCCGCGTCGATGAAACCGGCCTCGCTCCCTTACGAACTCGGCGACTTGCGGGGGCGCGCCTTTTATCGAACGGGCGAATTTCGCGTCGACGGTTTCCGAGCCCGCGCCGGTCGAACGACTTATTCGGCGAATCTTGCCGGGCGGTTCGCGCCGAACGGGGGTTGGACGTTCGACGTTTCGGCGCTCCGCGTCGAACAACTGCAACTCGACCGCGACCTGTTGAGCGCGGCGCCCCCGGCGGCGATCGCGTTCGTCGATCATTTCCAACCGAACGGCTTTTTCAACGTCGACGGAGCGTTTCGGCTCGAACGCGGGCCGTCGGTTAACGCCCCTCTTCAAGCCGCTTGGGACTTGCGGTTCGTCGCGCAACAAAACTCGTTCCGCCCGAACGACGTTCCGCTGAACAACGTTTGCGGTCGGGTCAAGACGCGCGGTTTCGCGGTCGAAGGCGGTTCGTTCGCGGTCGGCGGCGAGTTCGACTTGGACTCGTTTTGCTGGGGCGACCTCCTCGTTTCGCGAACGACCGGGCCCTTTTACTTCGACGGAACCGACGTTTTTTGGGGACGCGACGCGCCGCCGGTTCGCCGCTCGGCCCTTTACCAACATCCGTTTTTGCGGGAGCGAATCGACTCCGACCCGCTTTACCGCGCCGTCGGGATCGCCGCTCGACCGTCCCTTTACCGCGGTCAAGCGCCGAACGTCGACGCGCTTTCCGCCGCCCCCTCCGACGCCGCCGACGCTCCTCCCGGTTTCGCCCCGGACGCTTCGACGCAAACCTCGAAGCCGCGTCCCCCGCTCGCCGTTCCGACC
>JAGBDD010000222.1 GCA_017937685.1 Thermoguttaceae bacterium
GAAGTCCGCAATTAAAAATGAATCGCAATTTATATTGGCTTCAAAGGTTGAAATCTTTCGATTCCAACGGTTCTTCGTTGATCTCTCAACGAAGCTCACACTGTATGAACATCTTTACCTGATTGTCAAATATCGTTTACGCTTAGTATCTTACCAGATTTTTCAGCGTCGTCAAGAGCTTTTATTTTCTTTTTTTTCGACTCCGAAACTCTCAATGTTTCGTCGTCTCGTTTGCTCTTAACACGCATAAATATACCGCGGATTCCGGAACCGTCAAGCGACTTTTTTCTTTTTTCTCGAAATTTCTTCCGCCAACCGTTTTCTCGGTCGTTTACCCAAAACACAACTCTTTTAACCGCGCCGATTACCGCAACACGCTCGTCGTTCTTGTCGACACTCTTTTTTTCGTTTTTCTTTCTTTCGACGCCCTTCGCGCGGCGACTTTTCGACGTTTTTCTCGAGAAAAGCGCCTAACGTTTTGCGGCGTTCTTTTCCCGTAAATTTTAACGTTCAACGATCGTCGCCGTCGAGCGAGCGTTCGTTAGTCCGCGTTTTTCCCTTACGATTCGCAAATTTCGAGCCGCGTTCTTTGGAAAGCCGCGTGTTTGCAAGGCGATTTTGTCATTAATTATTAATACGGCGATTTCGCGCGACGTTTCAAGGCGCGCCGATCGTCGCGACATTTTCGCGTTAAACGTCAAACGTCGTTTCCTTCCCGACGTCGCTAAGCGTTAACGACGCAAGTGTTAGACAAGCCTTCTCCGCGTCTCCGCATTTCCGGTCAAAATTTCCAAAATTCTTCCCCAATATTCGATAATATCCACCTTTCCTAACTTGACAATATTTTTTTTACCCTTTTAATAAAGATACTCGATAGAACAACGTCGACTATCGATAAAAACTTATCGACAACCGCCCCAACGTCGGGCTCTCGGCCCGGCGACGCGGCGATCGCGGTTTTTCCGCTTTCTTGCGCAACGGACGCTTCCTCGACCGGCGTTTGTTCGCGTCGCTTCCGGCGCTAAGAATCCGGCGCCGTTTAAGTCAAGCGTCAAACGCGCCGATTAACTCGACAACGTAAGGGGATTCTAAAAAGAGTCCTTTTTAATATCCCTCAAACTTAACCGCCCGAATCCTGGAAAAAAACAACGATGTTAGCCTTTCTTTCTTCGTCGATCGGTAAAAAAGTGATAATGAGCCTCAGCGGCTTGTTTTTGCTTGTTTTCCTCGCGTTTCACGCCGCGCTCAACCTGACGGCGCTGTTTTCCGAGTCGTTTTACAACCAAGCCTGCGAATTTATGGGTTCCGGCTTCGTTATGCCGTTGGTGCCCGTTTTGGCGCTCGGTTTTATCGTCCACATCCTTTGGTCGTTGCGCATTGAATTCCAAAACTGGAATTGCCGCCCGAATTCGATGCGTTATCGCGTCCCGACTCAAACGAAAGCCTCGTCTTGGGCGTCGAAAAATATGCTCGCTCTCGGCGTTATCGTTCTCGGTTTGCTCGCGATCCACTTCTTCCACTTCTGGTCGAAGATGCAACTTCCGGAACTTCTCGGCAATCACGACGACGTCGCCGAAAACCCGCGTCAACTGATTATCGACTTGTTCAAAAATCCGGTTTGGTGCGTCCTTTATCTCGCTTGGTTCGTCGCGATTTTTTACCACGTTTCGCACGGTTTTTGGAGCGCGTTCCAATCGCTCGGCCTTAACAACTCGAAATGGCTGCCGCGTTTGCAATTCCTCGCCAAGATTTACGCCGTCGTCGTTTTTGTCGCCTACGCCGCGATCCCGGTTTGCGTTTTGACCGGTTGCCACGCCGAAGGAACCCCGACCGAACCCGCCGCCTGCGTCGCGACCGAAGAAGCCGCCGAAGAAGAAACCGAAGCGACGACCGACGAAGCCGCCGCCGAAGAAACCGAAACGACCGCCGAAACCGACGCGAACAACGCTTAGTCTTAGCGGTTGCGTCGCCTTGACGCGACGTTCCCCCCTTTCCGAATTTCAACGACGAAGTCGGCTTTGCTCGCGTTCGTCGTTCGCATACATCGCAATTAAAAAGATAAAGTTATGTCCGAAACCAGATTGCAGTCGAAAATCCCGGCCGGTCCCTTGGCCGAAAAATGGACGCGTTTCAAGGCCGAAGCTAAAGTCGTCAGCCCGGCGAACAAACGCAAATTGGAAATCATCGTCGTCGGCACCGGCCTCGGCGGAGCTTCCGCCGCCGCGACGCTCGGCGAATTGGGCTTCAACGTCAAGGTGTTCTGCATCTCCGACAGCCCGCGCCGCGCTCACTCCATCGCCGCGCAAGGCGGTATCAACGCCGCGAAGAACTACCAAAACGACAACGACTCCGTCTATCGTTTGTTCTACGACACGATCAAAGGCGGCGACTTCCGCGCTCGCGAAGCCAACGTTTACCGCTTGGCCGAAGTCAGCTCCGCGATCATCGACAAATGCGTCGCGCAAGGCGTTCCGTTCGCTCGCGACTACGGCGGGCTCCTCGACAACCGCTCCTTCGGCGGCGCGCAAGTCTCCCGTACTTTCTACGCTCGCGGTCAAACCGGGCAACAACTCCTCCTCGGCGCCTACGCCTCGCTGAACCGCCAAATCGCGGCCGGCACGGTGAAGTCGTACAACCGTCGCGAAATGCTCGACCTCGTCGTCATCGACGGCAAAGCGAAGGGGATCATCGTCCGCAACCTCGAAACCGGCGAAATCGAACGCCACGGCGCGCACGCGGTCGTCCTCGCGACCGGCGGTTACGGCAACGCTTACTTCCTGTCGACGAACGCGATGAACAGCAACGTTTCCGCCGCGATTCAATGCTACAAGAAGGGCGCGTTCTTCGCCAACCCGTGCTACGTCCAAATTCACCCGACGTGCATCCCGGTTCACGGCGACCAACAATCGAAGCTGACCCTGATGTCCGAATCGCTTCGCAACGACGGTCGCATTTGGGTTCCGAAAAAGCTCGAAGACGTCGAAAAGCTCCGCAAAAAGCAAATCAAACCGTCGCAAATCGCCGAAGAAGACCGCGACTACTACCTCGAACGTCGCTACCCGGCGTTCGGCAACCTCGTTCCTCGCGACGTCGCCTCGCGCGCCGCTAAAGAACGTTGCGACGCGGGCTTCGGCGTCAACGAAACCGGTCTCGCCGTCTTCCTCGACTTCTCGACCGCGATCGAACGCCTCGGCAAAAAAGTCATCGAAGAACGCTACGGCAACCTTTTCCAAATGTACGAAAAGATTACCGACGTCAACCCGTATGAAGAACCGATGCAAATCTACCCGGCCATCCACTACACGATGGGCGGTATTTGGGTCGACTACGAACTGATGACGACGATCCCGGGTCTGTACGCGATCGGCGAAGCGAACTTCAGCGACCACGGCGGCAACCGCTTGGGCGCCTCGGCGTTGATGCAAGGTCTCGCCGACGGTTACTACGTCCTTCCGTACACGATCGGCCAATACCTTTCGAAGGAAATTCAAACGCCGAAAACCGACGTCAACGCGCCGGAATTTGTCGCCGCCGAAAAAGCCGTCAAAGAAAAGATCGCCAAACTCTTCAAAATCAAGGGTAAGCAAACGGTCGACGGTCTCCACAAGAAACTTTACAAGATTATGTGGAACAAAGTCGGGATGGCGCGCAACGAAGCCGGTTTGAAAGAAGCCTTGAAGGAAATCGAAGCGCTCCGTAAGGAATTTTGGAACGACGTCCTCGTCCCGGGCAAAAACGAAGAGTTCAACCAAGAACTCGAAAAAGCTCTCCGTCTCATCGACTTTATGGAAGTCGGCAAGCTGATTGCGCTCGACGCGCTCAATCGTCGCGAATCCTGCGGCGGCCACTTCCGCGAAGAAAGCCAATCGGAAGGCGGCGAAACCAAACGCGACGACGAAAACTTTATGCACGTCGCCGCTTGGGAATACAAAGGCGAAAAGCAAGACCCGGTTCGCCACGAAGAACCGTTGGTTTACGAAACCGTCAAACTTGCGACGCGCAACTATAAAGACTAACAAACAATCAATTAGGGGCGGCGAGCGGGCGTTCGCGCTTCGCTCTCCGTTTCCCGTTGCCTAATATAAAGACGTAACAATGAAATTCAAACTGCAAATTTGGCGTCAAAAGAACGCGAAAGCCAAGGGGCGTTTCGAAACCTACCGCGTCGACAACATTTCGCCGGATACCTCGTTCCTCGAAATGTTGGACATTTTGAACGACCAACTCATCCGCGAAGGCAAAGAGCCGGTCGCGTTCGACCACGACTGCCGCGAAGGCATCTGCGGTATGTGTTCGCTTTACATCAACGGACACGCGCACGGTCCGGACGACGGGATCACCACTTGCCAGCTTCATATGCGCAAGTTCAAAGACGGCGACACGATCGTCATCGAACCGTGGCGCTCGGTCGGTTTCCCGGTCGTTAAAGACTTGGTCGTCAACCGCAACGCGTTCGACCAAATCCTCCAAGCCGGCGGTTTTATCTCCTGCAACGGTATTGTTCCGGACGCGAACAATTTGCCGATCAGCAAGATCGACGCGGACGAATCGATGGACGCGTCGGCGTGCATCGGTTGCGGCGCCTGCGTCGCGACGTGCAAAAACGGTTCCGCGATGCTCTTCGTCGCCGCTCGCGTTTCCGCCCTCGCGAAGCTCCCGCAAGGGAAAGTCGAAGGCGCCCGCCGCGCGAAAGCGATGGTTGCGAAGATGGACGAACTCGGGTTCGGTTCCTGCACGAACACGCAAGCCTGCGAAGCCGAATGCCCGAAAGGCATCTCGATCGCGCACATCGCCCGCTTGAACCGCGAATTCCTCCTCGCGAAGATCAAAGACTAAACGTTAAACCGTTTCGAACCGCCGTCGACCGCGCGACTTACGTCGGGTTTGGGCGGCGGTTTTCGACGTATTAACGAACGACGACGCATCGCGCCGCGACGCGTCGTTGAGGAACGCGACGCTCCGGCGCGGCCGCTCGCAAGAAGCGCGTTCGCTCGGGGCGTTTTTTTACGCGTCGCTCCCAAACACTGTAAACATTTGTCGCTAAACGTTTTAAGAAAAGTCAAAGATGGATTGGTTAGTTGAAGTTTTGATCGGAAGCAGTTTCGCGCATATGATGGCGGTTCTGGCTTTCGTTATCGCGGTCGGGATGTGGCTCGGTCGCTTCAAGATTTGCGGCGTTTCGCTCGGCGCGACGTTCGTTTTGCTCGTCGGGATCGCGGTCAGCCACTTCGGTATGAAGTATCAAGACAAGCTGTACGAAGAGTTTAAAGTCGAAATCCCGGTCGCCGCGCAAGCGGAAACCGCCGCCGCGCCCGCCGAAAACGCGGAAGTCGCCGCAACGGAAGCGCCCGCCGAAAACGCGGAAACCTCCGCCGACGCCGCGACGGAAATGGTCGCCGAAAACGCGGAAGCGGTCGTCGCCGACTTGGAAGAGAAATCCAAAGCGAAAACGCTTACCGTTCGTTTCGATCGCACGAGCAAAGCGAAAGATCGCCAAGCCTATGTGGAAGCGTATCACGGCGAAGCCGCGCCGAAGAGCGTGAAACACTTCTTCGACCCGGACGTTCTTTACTTTGTTCAAGAGTTCGGTTTGATTCTCTTCGTGTACGCGGTCGGTTTGGCGGCAGGCCCGAACTTCTTCTCGGCGTTCGCGAAGGGCGGCCTTAAGTTGAACTTCCTCGCGGTCTGCATCGTCTTCGGCGGCGTCGCGACGGCGGCGGTTATTCACCTCGTTACCGGCATTAACATCGGCACGGTCGTCGGGATTCTCTCCGGCGCGGTTACGAACACCCCGGGGCTTGGCGCCGCGACGACGGTTTACGGCGAACTTGGCGGCGACGGCAGTCTCCTCGCGACGGCTTACGCGACGGCGTATCCGCTCGGCGTCATCGGGATCATCTTCTCGATCATCGCGGTTCGCGTCATTTTCGGCGTCAATATCGACAAAGAAAACGAAAAGCTCCGCGCCGAACAAGCGGCGTCGAAGTCGGAAGCGAAAACGGACGGCGCGAAGAAGGAAGCCGGCCATCACCCGCCGGTCATCGAAGTTTTCGTCGGTATCTGCTTGGGGATGATTCTCGGCAGTTTCCCGATTTACGTCCCGGGTCTCTCGGTTCCGCTCAAACTCGGTTTGGCGGGCGGCCCGTTGGTCGTCGCGATTCTGATGGGCGCGTTCGGCGAAAAAATCGGCTTCCCGACCCGTATTTCCCCGAGCGCGAACGCTCTGATGCGCGAGTTCGGCATCTGTATGTTCTTGGCGTGCGTCGGTTTGAAAGCGGGCGAAACGTTCGTCGACTCGATTATGAACGGCGGTTTGGTTTGGGTCGGTCTCGGCGTCATTATCACCGTTTTGCCGTTGATGATCGTCGGCCCGTTGGCGTATAAAGTCTTTAAAGTCGACTACTTCACGCTGATGGGCGTTATGTCCGGCTCGATGACGGACCCGCCGGCGTTGGCTTACTCGTCGAACGCCGTCGGCAACGACCGTCCGTCGATCGGTTACTCGACGGTCTATCCGTTGACGATGTTCCTGCGCATTATGACGGCGCAACTTCTCATCATCTTCTTCGCCGCCTAACGCGAGCGAAGCGACGGAAGAACCGTTCGCGCCGTTCCTTAACTCGCCGACTAATAAACATTTAACGTTTCAAGTCGGCGAGCGCGGAGCAAGAAACGAAAAAGCGGAAGCGACGTTTTCGGTCGTTTCCGCTTTTTTTATTCGGCGCCGTTGAAACCGTCTTTCCCGGCGCTCCCGGCGTTATTCGTCGACGCAAGCAATTACTTCAAGTCGTTAAAGTTAAAAGTCGGCGTTTTCGTCGAGAAAGCGGAATCTAACGCTTTGTTAAGAGCTACGTTTTTCGCTCCGAGCGGCGTTAATTGTAATCCGCTATTCCGAAACGCCCCCGTCGTCGCGCGACGCTGCGGTTCCGGAAGTTGCGACAACCAGTCGATTCCCGCTTGAATGACGGCGTTTGCCGCTTTATCGTCCTTGGCGTCGTAATATTCGAGTTGCAAACGTGTTACCGTAATCTCGTCGCGCAACGTCGACGGCGCGAATTTCGCTTCCAACTCGCGCCATCCCTCGACGGTGGTCGGATTGTTCGGGTCGGACGGTTTACGGTTGCCGATCTTGACGAAAAGCCAAGGGCTGTAAGACTTGCCGTCAATTTGAATATCGCTTTTACCGCTCGATTTTATAAAAACGTCGTTGCGCGGGATTTTACGGTCGCCTTGAACGATAGGAAAGAGTTCGGGCGGCGTCGCGTCGAACCATTGTTGCAGCAATTCCATTTCGCCGTCGGGACGCGGTTTAACGACGACGTCGAACGCGACCGTTTCGTCTTGCCGAGTTCCGTTTTTGTCTCGATAAACGTTCTTAAAGCTAATCTTGCACAAGACGCCCTCGGGAGCTTGACGCAATTTTTCGCGAAGCTCTTTCCAGAACGGGCGATTCCAATCGTCGAGCGGAGCAAGCTCGATAACGCGATCGGTTCGCGTAATTTTTTCGCCGGGAAGAATATCTTGAAATTGGGGGGCAAAATCGATCCAAGCGGAGGTTCCCGTTTCGGGAACAATTTCGCAACTTGTTGCGATCGCTTCGCTTGCAACAACGACGGCGTCGTCTTCGGAAGAATAGACCCGCCAGTCGTTAATTATTGTTTTCGAACAATTTTCTTCATTGCAAAGAACATAGATTCTGTCGCCGAAATAAACTTCGTCGGCGGGATAAACGTTAAACGTTCTTCGAACCTCCGGTCGCGCGTCGTCGCAACGCGCTTCAATGGTTGCAACGCGACTCCCCAAGTTGTCGGAAGGCGTTTCGGCGAAAGAGGTTGCGGTTGCCGCTAAAAGTCCGACGACAAAAAGGAAAAAATGTTTAACGCGCATTGATTACCTCCTTTTGCTTTGAACTATTTCGCTTTAATTAACAAGTTAAGAAAAAGTATTCGGCTTATTCGGCGGACTCGGTCGGCGCCGTTTCCTCCGGCAACTCCGGCGACGCGACGTCCTCGTTTTTCCCCGCGTTTGCGTCCTCGCTCGATTGGTCGCTTGCCCCTTCCTCGGGCTCGATCGCCAAGCGAACGGTTATTTTATCGAACGCCTCGGGACGTTCCGCGTCGAACGCTTTAACGACGAGAGCGAACTCGTGTTTGCCGGGCGGCGGCAGTTTTTTCCAGCTCAACGCGCCGGAAACCGGATCGACGTCAAAGTATTGCGCGTCAAGCGCTTGCGGGTCGGAAGCATAAGAAAAATCGCGCTGCGAAGCCTGCGGGTCTTGATCGCGGTCGCTAATTTCGTAACGGATAAATTGGAGCCGATCGCCGCGATAGGCGACGTTAGAAAGCGCGGACGACTCGGAAATCGTCTCGCCGACGACCGGCATACGGGGAGTAACCCATAAGAAATTCCAGTTAACCGAATCGGCGGTAACTTGCGTCTCCCCAGGATTTATAAAAAATTCGGGACAGTCGTAAAAATTCGCTCCCTCCGAAACGGCCAGTTTGCCGAAGGTTTCCCCAACCGAGCTGGAACGATATTCGGAACGAGAACTCTTGGGAGACGGCGCGTCGGAAGGCGCGCAAGAGGTCGCCGCGACGCTAAGCGCCAACGTCGTCAGGAGGAAAAGTTTAACGTATGTCATTTATGCCTCTCGCTTTAAACATTGTTAAGGAACGATGTTCTAAATCCGAGTATATCTCGCGTTAAGGCGTTCGAAATTCGTTCCCTGCGTCAATTATTTAACCAACGGAGCAAAAATAAAATTTGCCGCGCCCCCAAAAGCGGGTTAACAGTCAAAATCTCGGTTACTACATCATACCACAACGCCCCACCCCGCGTCAAGTTTTTTCTTGAAAAAATCTCCGGAAAAGTCCCCCCAAATTTAAGCGGCGCCGTTACAAACCTTGGCGCCCGGCGTCCTATCGGAAATATGCGACTCTATATCGACGACGCAGGAAAGAAATGCAGCGCAACGCGACAGCGCGGCGCAAAGCCCCGTCTAACCTTAGCACGACACGACGTCGCTAAAAAAAGCGGCGGTTTGCGCGGCGACATTTTGAAACGAATAACGTTCGACGCGTTCGACGGCGACCCGGGCGAGCGTTTGCGCGTAAGCGTCGTCGTTCCAAAGCGTTGCGATCGCGTCTACCCAAGGCGCGACTTCGTCCGGCGTCGGAATCGTTCGCGTTGACGGCGCGTAACTTCTCGGAACGTCGAGCGCAAGTCCCCAACCTTCGACAACTTCCGGAAGCGCGCCGCGATTCGAGCAAACGACCGGGATTCCGTTGAGTCCCGCCTCGACCGCGACGCGCCCGAACGATTCGGCGCAAAGGGACGGCGCCAACAAAATTCGCGTTTGGCGGTAAAATTCGCGCGGGGCGTCGACTTGTTGTAGCGCGTAAAGATTCGCAAGGGTTCGCGCTTCCGACGACGTTGCGAAAGTCGTTATTTTAGAACGGCTTTCGACGACAAGAATCGGGATTTCCGGGAAGCGACGCTCGAGTTCTCGAGCGATTCCGACGAAGAAATAGCGGCCCTTTTCCGGCGACGGGTTGACGAACGTCAAAAAACGGCGCGAATTCTCGGCGACGCGGAACTTCGAATCGTCGATAAGCGGCGGAATTACGTCGGTTGCAACGTCGAGTTTTTGACGGTAAAACGACTTCGCGAACTCGGACGGAACGACGATGCGGTCGAACTCGGCGAAGAGATCGCGACGGTTGTACGCGAAGTTGCAGAGGTAAAAGACGTTCGCGGCGCCAAAATTTTTCGCGATTCGAGCCGCCGGAAGCGCCGCCCAATATCCGCCGTAAGTCAAGTAAACGTTCGGCTTGCTCGTTTGACATTCGTCGAGCAGAAGTTTAAGGAGAAGTTCGCCGGAAGATCGCGACAAAGCGCCGCGCGGCAGAAAACGCGACTCGGCGTCGTCGACGAAAAAAACGGTCGCTTCGATTCCGTCGTTGAGAAAGCGAACGAAACGAAACTCGACGTTTTTTCCGGCGAGAACGGCGCGTTTGCGTTCGACGGTCGGCGTTATGTCGCGACGCTTCAACGTCGCGTAAAACGAGTTTTCGTCGGCGGTTGCGTCGTCGAAAAAGGAACCGCAAAGGACGCGAATCCGCCAACCGCGGCGCGCGAGTTCGCGCAAGACTTCGCGCGCCGAAATCGCCGCTCCACTCCCTTGGTCGAGATAGTTGTGAAAAGACGAAAAAAGCAAAGTCGGCGGCATTGTCTTGGTTTAAACGTTGTTAATAAAGAAGAAAAGTCAGCCGACGTTCAAACGCGGCGCGTTACTTCGCGTCGTTTGTCGACGGCATTTCGACCGGGAAAGCGGAAATCAGCGCGTCGCAAAGAGTTGCGTTTTTTGCTTCGAGCGGCGTTTCTTTAAATTTAGCGCGCTTCGAAAGGAGCGATTGCGACAAAACAACGCGTTGCGGTTCCGGACGCTGCGACAACCAGTCGACCAACGAGTTGAGCGCGGCGTCGGACGCTTCGCCTTCGTCGGCGTCGTAATATTCGATCTGTAAACGAGTTAGCGTTATTTCGTCGCGCAACGTCGACGGCGCGAACTCCGCTTCGAGCCGACGCCAACCGTCGACCGTCGTCGGGTTGTTCGGGTCGGACGGCTTGCGGTTGCCAACGCGAACGAAAAGCCAAGGATCGTAAGACTTGCCGCCGATTTCAATATCGCTTCGACCGCTCGACTTTAAAACGTTGCCGAATATATCGCCAAGTCCTGTCGGCGTTTTAAAAGATTCATAAGGAGCGTGTTTTGGAAAAAGCGAGGAAGGCGTCGACCGCCGCCAATCGGCAAGTTGTTTTAACTCTTTGTTTGAACGATTTTTAAGCGTTATCTCGGCTTCGTAAACACAGGGTTGGCGATCAATATTGTCGGCGCACCGCATATTAACGCGTAACTTTAAAACAACGGTTTCTCGGCGCTTTAACTCCTCGCGAACCGCCGTCCAAAATGTCGCGTCGCTATCTTCAAGCGGTGGAAACTCGACGGCGACGCTCAGTGCAACGCGACGCGTTCCCGCGCCGTAATCAACCGGTTTGCCGCCGGCGGTAAACGACGCGTTGAAATAGAAATCGGTCGCAAGTTCCACAGGGTGTTCGTATTCGCCGGCGATTCCTTCGGCCGTTATCGTAATCTTTCTAAAATGAAGGTATTTTTCAAGCTCGTAATGTTCATACCCCTCGTAAAACGGGCCGGGCAAACGAAAAGTTTCTCCCGTTTCGTTGCGTTCGAAAGTTGCAAAATACCCCGCGTCGCCCCAAGAAAGTTCGAGCGGACCAAAACAAGCGTCGGTTTCGAGACCTTTCATATCCTTCGGCAATGCAAAGGTTTGGCAAGCAACGTTGTTTGTTGTGCTTTCGTCGATTTTTTGAAGCGTCGCGCGCTTAGGCAACGTTTCTAACAACTTTTGCCGCGCTGCCGCTTTCTCTTCCGCCGACATTTTCGACTGTCGCGTCCTGTCTGCGATACGCGCCGGTCGTTTGACGAAGGCGGGAATACCGTCGTCGCCGAGCAACGCGTTTCCTACTTCTTGCGCAAGCGCGCTATACTGTACAGCATTATCTAACGAACACGACAATGCGAGAATTGTAAGAGCGGCGATCTTCGATGTTAGGTTCATTATTACACCTTTTGCTTAATGAAGACACAGGGGAATAAAAACAAAAAACACGTTACAACGGTTGCGTTCGCTCTTGAATTTTTAGGGCGTGTTGCCATTAACGGTTAAGTAAAATAACGATTGCGACAAAGTTTAAAAACGCCGAAAACATAACGTCGAGTTTATCGCAACGCGTCGCGATTCGACGGAAGTCCTGAATACGTCGAAAGAAACGCTCGACTTCGTTTCGTCGTTTGTAAAGTTTTTTGTTGTAACGCCAAGGATTGCGTCGGTTACGCTTCGGCGGAACAACCGGTTTCAAGCCGACGTCGCGAGCCGTTTGACGCGTTTCGTCGCCCTCGTAA
>JAGBDD010000223.1 GCA_017937685.1 Thermoguttaceae bacterium
GTTCCGTCGCAGTCGGCGAGAACGTAAGCGCCGCGAGCGACGCCCGCCGCCGAAGCGTATTTTTCGCGGTCGAGCGTCGGGAGATTTTGACGCGTCAACGCCAAAACGGACGGCGTTTTCGTCGAATTAAGGGCGACGCGATAACTTTCGACGACTTCGTTCGCGTCCGCCGGGCGGAAAACGTTCAAGTTCGGAATCGCTCGCAACGACGCGAGGTGTTCGATCGGTTGGTGCGTCGGGCCGTCTTCGCCGACGCAGATCGAGTCGTGCGTAAAAATGAAGAGCGTCGGGATTTCTTGGAGCGCGGCCAAGCGAATCGCCGGGCGCATATAGTCCGAGAAGACGAAGAAAGTCGCGCAGTAGGAGCGGAGCCCGGAGAGCGTCAGCCCGTTGGCGATCGCGCCCATCGCGTTCTCGCGAACGCCGAAACGGAAGTTGCGTCCGACCGAGTTCGGCCCGAACTCGCCCGCGTCCTCCGCTTTCAGCCAGGTGCAGTTCGACGGCGCCAAGTCCGCCGAGCCGCCGACGAGCCAAGGAACGCCCGCCGCGACGTCGTTCAAGACTTTGCCGCTCGACGCGCGGCTCGCGAGCCCCTTCGCGTCGGTCGGGAACGGTTGGAGCGCGGCGTCCCAATCGGTCGGGAGCGTTCCGGCGAAGATCGCGTCAAGTTCGGCGGCGAGTTCCGGATAAGCCTTGCGATATTCGGCGAAAAGCGCGTCCCAAGCGGCGGACGCTTCCGGGCCGCGTTTGCCGAGGTTCGACGCGAACGTCTCGTAAACGTCGGCGTCGGCGGCGAACTTGATTTCCGGATCCATCCCGTAAAATTTCTTGGCGCCCGCGATTTCGTCGTCGCCGAGCGGGGCCCCGTGCGCGGACTCTTTCCCCTCTTTAGTGGGGGCGCCGAACGCGATGCGGCTCTTGGCGATAATCAACGTCGGACGGTCGGCGGTCGCTTTGAACGCGTCGAACGCTTGACGAAGCGCCGGAAGGTCGTTGACGTCGTCGACGTTCAGAACGTTCCAACCGTAAGCGGCGAAGCGGTCGGCGACCGATTCGGTGAACGCAAGTTCCGTGTCGCCCTCGATCGTGATGCGGTTTTGGTCGTAAATCCAGCAAAGATTGCTCAGCTTAAGATGCCCGGCGAGGGACGCGGCTTCCGACGCCAGCCCTTCCATCATACAGCCGTCGCCGCAGAGCGCGTAAACGTCCGACGAAAAGAGTTCGAAACCGGGTTTGTTGTAACGGTCGGCGAGCCAACGGTCGGCGGCGGCCATCCCGACGCTCGTCGCGACCCCGGCGCCGAGCGGGCCGGTCGTCGTTTCGACGCCCGCGACGCGACCGTATTCCGGGTGTCCGGCGCAACGCGAGCCGAGTTGACGGAAATTTTTCAGGTCGTCGAGCGAAACGGCGGGCTCGGACGTCGGGGTTCCGGCGGCGTCGAGCGCTTTCACTCCGGCGAAGTGAAGCGTCGTGTAAATCAGCGTCGACGCGTGCCCGATCGAGAGAACGAAACGGTCGCGCCCCGGCCAATTCGGGCGGTTCGGGTCGAACTTCATTCGCTCGTTGTAAAGGAGGTAAGCGACCGGCGAGAGCGCCATCGGGGTGCCCGGGTGCCCGCTTTTCGCCGCTTGAACGGCGTCCGCCGCCATCGCTCGCATCGTGTCAATCGCTTTTTTTTCCGAAGGCGTCATCGAAAGCATTCGTTTGTCCTTTTTCCTTTGCGTCCGGTCGCGACCGGGGTTGAGATTGATTCGAAGGTTCCGCGTCTTGCGTATTTTAACGTTTATTTTAACGCGTCGAGCGAATTTGGGAAGGGCCGCGCCGCGCCGAAGAGGCGCTTTGCGAGAAAAGCGGGAAAGTTTTGGCCCGTTAACGACGTCGGCGCAATTTGGGCGAAGCGGAGAAAATAGGCGGCTTGGAAAAACAGGGCGCTCGGCGGCGTTGAGGAAACGTCGTCGAGCGCGGTAGAATCGAAGGTTTGCGCCGTCGGCGTTAATTTTGCGGGGCGTTCAACCCGGCGCGCTCGTCGCGGATTCGGCGAATTTCGGCGACGAGGTCGCTTGCGCCTTGGTCGAGGAGCGTTTGCGCGGCGTCGCGACCGAGGCGCTCGGCGATTTCTTGCTTTTCGGCGTCGGAAAGCGCGGCGTCGAAGGTTTGCGTCGCGACCGTTTGGAACGCCGTTTTGCCGTCGAACGAGAAAATTTGCGCGTCGAGGCGGAGCGTTTGGCGACGTTCGACGTTAGGTTGGGCGGTTTCGGACGTCTTCGCGTTTTGCGAAGGTTGCGCGGTTTGCGTCGACGAGGAAAGCGTTCCGAGCGCGCCGATCGGAACGAGACAGCCGCCCTGAAGCGTCGCGAGGAGGGAACGTTCCGCCAAAACGCTCAAAAAGGTCGCTTCGTCGGCCAGCGGCGCGACGCGAGCGATCGTTTCGGCGTCGTCGGCGCGGGTTTCAAGCCCGAGCGCGCCTTGGCCGACCGCCGGGAGGAAGTCCGGACGTTCCAAAAAATGCCGGATTCGCGAGCCGAAACCGAGTCGGTTCAGCCCCGCCGACGCTAAAATCATCGCGTCGAACTCGCCGTCGTCGAGCTTTTTGAGGCGCGTTTCGACGTTGCCGCGAACCGGGCGGACGTCCCAAGCGCCGTTCGAACGCCGCAAAAGTTGGCTTTGCCGCCGCATACTGCTTGTCGCGACGACGGCGCCGGGCGGGAGTTCGTCGAGCGTCGCGAATCGGTTCGAAACGAACGCGTCGCGGAAGTCGGCGCGAACCGGAACCGCCGTCAAACGGAGCCCGTCGATCCGCTCGACCGGCAGGTCTTTAAGGCTGTGAACCGCCAAATCGATCTCGCCGAGAAGAAGCGCGCGCTGGATTTCCTTCGTGAAAACGCCTTGCGCGCCGAGATTGACGATCGTCGAATTGCGGTCGACGTCGCCTTTCGTGTGGATTTTGACGATTTCAACGGGGACGCCGTTCGCTTCCAAAGCGTCGCGGGTCCAATTCGCTTGCCAAAGCGCGAGCGCGCTCGGTCGGGTTCCCAGTCGCAACGGTTTCATAAACGTTTGTATCGACGATTTTTGACGTCGTTAAATATGTTTTTTGGGTTAAAAATGTAAAAACGTCGCGTGCTGAACGACGTTTTCAACGAAAAACGCCGCCGTTCCGTTCAAAAGCTCGGAAAGCGGCGTTTCAAAATGAAAAAAAAATAGGTAACCGGGGCGGATTAGGCGGCGATTACAGCTTCTTCAGGTAGATGTTTTTGACTTCGACGCGCATCGGCGGGCCGACGTGGAGTTGCCAACCGAGAACGCCGCTCGGACGACGGACTTTGTCGGAGTCTTCGTCGACGAAAACGCTCGTCACTTTGCCGTTGATTTTGTGAACGAAAACATAACCTTGCGCGACGATTTCGTAGCTGTTCCAGTCTTCGAGCTTAACGTTGGCGCGGATTTCTTCCGGCGTCGCGAAGCGGGCGACTTCGCGGATTTTGCCGTCTTGGTCGACGCGGCTAACCGTTCCGAGATTCGCCAAAATGCCGCGGAGCGCTTCGCCGTACATAATGCCGGCGTAATTCTTGTCGCCGTCGAAGTCGCCTTGGTAGCCGCCCATTCTCCAGTTTTCCGGGCCGTCGAGGAACCAACCGCGGTAGTAAAGACCGGAGTTGCCGCCCTTGGTGATCTTGTAATTGAACTTGATCGCGAAGTCGCCGATATTTTGGTCTTCAGTATAGAAAAGCGAGGTGTTTTGGGTGATTTTTTTCGCGTCGGCGTCCGTCGTTCCGACGATAGCGCCGTCTTCGACCGTCCAAAGACGCGGGTCGCCCGACCAACCGGTCAGGTCTTTGCCGTTAAAAATCGAGACGAAACCGTCGTCTTGCGCGGAAACGGACGTCGCCGCGACGCAAAAAACGAGCGAAGCGCAGAAAATCCAAAAACGTTTCATTTATCGACTCCTTAAATCAAAGGGAGGGCGCCGCTTGAACGCTCGGCGGCGAAAAATTGAGCGCTTTCGGAGGCGAGCGAGCCGCTTTCGAAAACGCGTAATAATTAATAAGGACAAAATCGCGAAAAATCGGACGTTGAACGAGCGAAAAACGGCGCGTTTCGACGGTTCGAACGCCGAAAAAGGCGAGCGAAACGGGCGGCGGCGCTTGCTTGAACGGTCGCGTCGAACGTCGAATAGGGGCGCGGCGGTTGCCTGGGGGGGGGCGCGACGTTAATTTTCCGGTTGCGAAACGACTTCGCAGTTGGGAAGCGCGGCGCGGAGCGCGTCGGCCCCGGCTTCGGTCGCTTTCGAGCGGGTAACGTGTATTTTCGCTAATTTACTTAACTTTGCAAACTCGGCGATACTCGCGTCGTCGAGCGTCGACCGTCCGACGTGAAGAAAGGTAAGCTCGGTAAATTGCGCAATTTTGGCCGCCGAGTCCGGCCCGATTTGCGCGTCGTCGAGGTTCAGCGACGTTAAGCGGTCGGTCAGCGGAAGGAGCGCGTCGACTCCGGCGTCGCCGACTTGCGTTTGATAAAGGTTCAGCTTCGTCAATTTCGCGAACCCGATTTTCCAGTCGACGGCGGCTAAGTCGGCGGCGGTTAGGGGGGCGCCGCTGACGTCAAGATCGGCAAGTTGGGGAGCTTGCGCAAGAGCGACGAGCGCGGCGGTCGGGAACTTATCGTTTTCCGTTCGCAAACCGGTTAAGCGGAGCTTTTTCAATTTGGGCGACTTGCCGAATTCGGCGAAGGCTTCCGCGTCTTTTTCGGCGGGAAGAGCGGCGGCCGACCAAAGAAATTCCGTTAAATTGGGGAGTTTAGCGAAAACGCGCAACGCTTGCGCCGACAAAACGCCCTTGCCGCGAACGACTTTCACCGCGTTACAACGTTCGGCGTCGTCGGCGACGTTGAAACCGTTAAAATTTTCGACGGCGGTTAAGTCGAGCGATTTGCCGGATTTATCGAGCGTCGCGCCTCGTTCGAGAAGTTCGGCGAGCGTTAAAATCGGAATTTCCGGCGTTTTTTCGACGGCGGGGAGCGCTTTCGGCGTTTCTTGAGCGACGGGGGACGGCGGCGCGGGAGCGAATCTCGCCGCTTCGTCGATAAATAGAACGTCGTTCGACGAGTCGCCGCAACCGAGCGGAATCGTCGCCGATAAAGCGGTTAATATAGCGAAAACCGGGGTCTTTTTCATTGGGCGCGCGCCTCCTTAAACTTTGCGTAATTTGCGCTATTTCGCTTGCGAATCGGTCGCGTCGGTCTTTTTTTCCGCCGCTTTTTTGATGAGTTCGCGGTCGAATTTCGCGCCGTTGATCGCTTGTTCGCGCATCACGCAGGTCGGCGGGTCCGCCTCTTCCGGAAGCGGGAAGTCGTCGGGAAGGTTTTCGACAAACGGAAGCGTCGCCGTCGTTTCGCCGTATTCTTCGAAAGCGATTTCCGGTTTCTCTTGGCAACCGAGAGCGGCGAACCCGACGAGGGCGCAAGCCGTCCAAAGCGAAATCGAGCGTTTCATTCCTTCCGATTCTCCTCGACCGTCGACTTAGGGAGACGCGAGGCGGCGACGAACCGCGAACGCGTTCAAAAACGTTTTCAAACCGCCCCTATTATATAAGGAAAAATTTTTTCGTTCAACGGCGGCGCCGCTTTTTTTTCGTCTTTCGCTCAATTTTTTAAAAAACGCGACGCTTTGGACCCGATTTTCCGCAAATTTTTACAAAAAAAGGGCGATTTTTTTTGTTTTAGTCGGTTTCGGCGAAAATTTTGAATGACTTTTGATTTGATTTAGTGTATAATCGGAAAAACGGGAAAGCGCGGAAGCCCGGTTCGCGGCGATTTTTTCGGAACCGGCGCGGCGTTTTCGCCTCGACGTTTCGGCGCGTCGAGCGTTTGTTTCGCAACAAAGAAGATGAACGACAATTTTAGGAAACCGCAATGTCCGAACTCTCCGTCGACGATCTCACGCAACGACTTTTATCCCTCGACCTCTTGGATATGGGTAAGATTCGCGACGTTGAAAATTCGTTTGGGTCGCAGAATTTTACCGCCGAACAGTTTTTGCAGTCGGCGCAGCGGCTCGGATACTTGACGAAGTACCAGGTCGAGCGGTTGTCGAGCGGCGAAACGACCGGCTTTTATTACGGCGACTACCGGATTCAGTATATGATCGGTTCCGGCTCCTTCGCTCGGGTCTTTCGTTGCGTTCACAAGACGACCGGAAAAGTCGTCGCGGTGAAGGTCTTGCGGGCTCGGTTCCGCGAAGATAAGACGGCGATCGACGAATTTACGCGGGAAGCGGAACTCGGCGTCGAGTTGCGGCATCCGAACGTCGCGGCGGTTTACGAGTCGAAGTCGACGAAGTACGATCATTATATGGTGATGGACTTCATCGAGGGGCGAACGCTCCGCGAGGAGGTGAAGGCGCAAAAGAACGGGATCGTCGAGCCGAAGCGCGCGACCCGCATCGTTACCGACGTTTGCTCGGCGCTCGATTACGCCTTCAAACGCGGGTACCAACACCGCGATATGAAGCTGTCGAACATTATGTTGTCGAGTTCCGGGAAGGCGGTTTTGCTCGACTTCGGGCTCTTGGCCGACGACAACAACTCGAACTGGAAAAACCAGCGCGCGATCGAGTACGCCGCGTTGGAGCGAACGACTCGCGTCCGCCGCGACGACAAACGAAGCGACGTTTACTTCTTGGGCGCGATTTTTTATCAGCTCCTGACCGGCGTCGCTCCGCTCGGCGAAATTAAAGAGCGAGCGAAGCGGCTCGACTCGGCGCGATTCCGCAACGTTCGCCCGATTCGCGACGTCGCCCCGTTTGTTCCGCGCGTTTTGGCGTTTATCGTCGAAAAGGCGATGAAGCTCGACCCGGAAGAGCGGTACCAATCGCCGGGCGCGATGTTGGCCGACTTGGAAATCGCCGTCAAAAAGCTCGAAAGCGGCGAGATCGACGAGGAAGTCAACGTGCAAACGAGTTTGGCCGCGTCGGTGAAAAAAGAGCGCGTCAACTTGCCGACCGTCTTGATCGTCGAAGCGAACGCCGAATTGCAAAACACCTTCCGACAATCGTTTAAGAACGCCGGGTTCCGCGCGCTCGTCATCTCGAACGTCGACCGAGCGATCGAGCGGCTCGACGATCCGGACAGCGGAGTCGGCGCCGTTTTGTTCAACGCGCAAACGATCGGAAAGCGCGCCGTCGAAGGGTTTAACCGTCTGCTCGATTCGCCGACGACCCGCGATATTCCGGCCGTCTTGTTGCTCGACGAAACGCAAGTCAAGTGGGCCGCCGCCGCGAAACGGAGTAAAACGCGTCTCGCCGTCGGGATGCCGATCGCGATGAAACGCCTCCTGCTCCTCCTGTTGAAACTTTCGTCGCCGGAACTCTTCGAAGGAAAAGCGGACGAAGCGAAAGCGGAAAAAGCCGAAACGCCCGTCGCGCCGAACGAAGTAAAAGAGACAAACGGGGCGAACGAGGTAAAATTGGAAGCCGTTAAAGAGGCGCAAACGTCCGCCGACGAGAGCGATTTCCCGGTCGACGAGTTCGACGCCGCGCTCGACGCCGCCGTCGACGCGTTGGAAGCGACGCCGCCCGTCGAACCGGAAGTCGCCGACGAGCCCGAGGACGATTATTACGCCGATTACGGGGACTATGAAGATTACGAAAACGACGGCGACGAGGAAAAGTAGGAAAAATAGGCGAATTGACTGAATTGGAGAACGGCGGCGCGTCGCAAACGACGGAAATGAAGTCGAACGCGGCGCTTCGTTTGACGAAATATTTGGCGTTTTAGGAAAGATTTTCCGTTTATTTTGAGCGCGGCGAGGTTCCGACGAGCGTTCGGAGCGTTTTCGAACGACAGACGGCGGAATCCGTCGCGTCGCAAGGAGCGACTAATGAATCGACGACGTTTTCTTCAAGCCGGATTCGGCGCGACCGCTTGCTTCGCGTCGGGCGCTTTTTCTTCCGCGACGACTTTGACCGCTTGGGGGGCCGCCGCGTCGGTTAAACCGGTGAAAAAGATTCCGCTGGCGCTGCAGGTTTACTCGCTCCGAGAATACGCGGCGAAAGATTTTGCCGGAACGATGAAAAAAATCGCCGAAATGGGATACGAAGGCGTCGAGTTTGCCGGTTATTACGGCAAAAGCGCGAAAGAAGTTCGCAAAGCGCTCGACGACGCGGGACTGAAAGCGATCAGTACGCACCTCGGCGTTCCGCAACTTCTCGACGGCGCGTTCGAAGCGACGGTCGAATTTGAAAAGACGTTGGGCAACTCGCGCTTGATCGTCGCGGGCGGGTTGTCGGAGTCGTGCAAAACGGACGCCGGGAACCAAATGACCGCTTACCTCTTCAATGAAATCGCGGCGAAAGCGGCGAAAGTTGGAATGCAAATCGGCTTTCACGCGCACTTTAACGACTTCGCCGATATTAACGGCAAGACCGCTTGGGAGGTCTTCTTCAATCGAACGCGCAAAGACGTGATCGCGCAAATGGACGTCGGCAACTGCCTTTCGGGCGGCGGCGATCCTTACGCGGAAATCGAAAAACAGCCCGGGCGCGGTCAACTTTTGCACGTCAAGGCGCACGGGAAGCCGGGAACGAAGGGCGCCGTCGTCGCGTCGCCGGAAGATTCGGTCGATTGGGCGAAAATGTTCGAGCTTTGCGAAACGAAAGCGGGCGTCGAGTGGTATATCGTCGAGCAGGAAGACTTCCGCGACGGAAGCGACGCGCTGGAAGCCTGCGCCGAAGCGTTTGAGAATTTGAAGAAAATGGGCAAGGCGTAATATTTGCGCTTTCGCGGCAACTCGTTTTTAAGGAAACGCTCTTGCGTTGCGAAAATCGCGGCGCGAGAGCGTTTTTTCTTGTTGGCGTCGGCGAAAACCGCCGTTCTTTTTTAATCGTCGGGTTTTTTAAGCGCGTTTTTCGATATTTCTTCTTAAATTCTTCTCGCATTTGAGGAAAAAAAGGCGGTTTGGCGTTTACTTGCCCGCAAATAATCGTTAAAATACCCCCGGTTTGCGCCGACCTTGCGTTTTCTCGACGTTAAAAGACGAAAAATAAAAGGAAAACGCGGTTTTCGTCGGCTCGATAAAATGAATAACGCGAGCAAATTTAAAGCGATCTGGTAAAATGAAACGATTTTTTTTAACGTTCGGGACGACGGCGGCGTTGGCGGTCGCGTGTTGCGGCGGTTGCAAAAAAGGAAACGACGTCGGCGATAATCCGGCGAACGAAAACGGGCAAACCGCGACCGCAAGTTCGTCGACCGACGCCGGAGCCGCCGCGTTGGACGCGGGGGAGTGGACGCGCGCTTACGACGCCTTTAGCGCCGCGATCGCCGCCGATCCGAACGCCGTCGACGCTTATTTCGGTCGCGCCGCCGCTTCGTTGGCGATCGCCGAAGAGCGGTACCGCTTGGCCGAAGCCGCCGCGACGAACGGCGACGTTAAAACCGGAACCGCCGAAGCCGAAAAGGCGAACGAAAATTTCGCGAAGGCGATCGCGGACTGCGACAAAGTGTTGGAACTCGACGCAAAGTACGCGGACGCTTACTTTATCCGCGGCGTCGCGGCGCAATATCAAGGCGACTGGAACGCCGGGATCGAAGCGTTCACTAAGTGCGTTGAGTTGTCGCCGGAAAACGCCGAAGCGTATCACCGTCGCGGCGAAATTTACGATCATACCGGCGATACCGAACACGCGACGGTCGACCTTAAAAAAGCCGCCGAACTGGGATACCGCGACGCCGACGGCGAAACCGAAACCGCGCTTCAAGAAAACGCCGCCGAGTCGCAAACGGTTGAAGAGTGAAAATAAGGAAACGCGCCGATGTCCAAACATAAGCGAAAATCCGATTTGGAAAACGTTGCCGAAGACCCGAACGTCCGCTTTAAAGCGAAGCGCGGCAAAGGTTGGAAAACCGGTTTGGCGACGCTGACGATTTGCGGCGCGTCGTTTGGCGCTTACTATTCGCCTCATTTTCGGGCGGCGTCGAGCGATTGGCTCGAACGCGGACGCGAAGCGTGGGCGACCTGGGCGCATAGCGACGACAAGTCGCAAAAAAACGCGCCGTCCGACGATAAAATCGGAGAAATGCTGGCGCAAGCTCCGAGTTTTCGGGACTTTTTGACCGACGAATACGGCGAAGAAGAGGCGCGCGAACTTTTGGGGATCGACGCGACGACGCCCGCGTCGACTATTCCGGGGACGGAAAGCGGCGAACGCGCCGTCGCGCCGTCGGTCGTTTGGAAAAATGCGGAAACGCAAGAAATCGCGGTTGACGATTCGACGTCGTTTCCGGCGCCGGAGGCGGAACAAAGTTTCGCGGATTACGTCGCGGCGGAGTCGGCGTCGACGGAAAGCCTTGAAACGCAAGAGATGGAGGACGGAGTCGACGCGTTGTTAAACGCGCCGTTTCCGGAAGCGGAACCGAGTTTCGCGGATTACGTCGCCGCGGAAGACGGCGCGACGCAAGACGACGGAGCGAGTGAAAACGACGCGTCGTCGTCCGGAGCGGAATCGGAAGCGAATTTTGGAAATTACGCCGCCGCGAAACCCGCCGTCGATTTCGAAGCGGACGGTTCGACGGTAAACGACGAAAAAACGCGGCTTGCGTCGGCGGTCGAGTCGGTCGCCGTCGACGAAGACGAGGCGGCGTTAACGAAGCGTTTGCAAAACGAAATGGCGGAACGCGGCGTCGGGAATCCGCGAGTCGAGCGTTGGGGCGGGCGATTTTGGCGGGCCTCGGGCTTCGCGACGACGGACGGCGTCGCAACGTTTTGCGAAGCGGTCGACGTCGACCCGACGGCGGCGCAACGGGCCGCGTTGGCGAAATTCGACGCCGCGAGATTTTGACGGGACTGCGTAAATGGTTGAAAACGCCGACGATATGGCGCGCGTTGAGGCGGTTCTTTTTTTAGCGAAGGAACCGATTCCGAGTCGCAAATTAGCGCTTCTTGCCGACGTCGAGGACGGCGCGCGGGCCCGGGCGTTGACGCGTCGTCTCAACGAGCGGTACCGTCGCGTCGGGAGCGCTTTTTGCGCGGTCGAAGTCGCCGGCGGGTTCCAACTTCGGACTTTGCCCGAGTTTGCGCCTTGGCTCTTCCGGTTGCAAGAGGCGCCGGTCGAAACGCGTTTGACCGGGTCGGCGATGGAAACGCTCGCGATCGTCGCTTACGAACAACCGATTTTGCGGGCGAAAATCGAATCGATCCGCGGCGTTCACTGCGGCGACGTGTTGCGCCAACTCCTTGAACAAGACCTGATTAAGATCGTCGGACGCTCCGAGGAATTGGGCCGCCCGTTTCTGTACGGGACGACGAAACGCTTTCTGACGACGTTCGGCTTGACCCGCGTCGAAGACCTGCCGCGCCGCGACGGAACGTGGTCGACCGCCGCCGACGTGAAAACCGAGACCGAGAAAACGCTCGCCGACGACGCGAAAAAGTCGGCGGAGCGTTTGGGCGACGCGGCGAACGTCGAAAAAGAAAACGACAACGCAACTCCTTGACGTTAAAACGTTTGCGCTTTTTTAGTCTTGCGTTTTTTCTTCGTCGTCGAGCGCTAAAAATTCCGTCGTGCCGACGCAGCCGCGCTCTAAGTACGTCGATAAAATGATTTGCGCCGCGACCATATCAAGCCGCTCTTTGCGTTTTTTGGCGTTGAGGTTCGCCGTTCGGAGATAATTTTCGGCCTCGGCGCTGGTGAAACGCTCGTCGAGAAAGTCGATCGTAAGTCCGGTCGCTTCCGCGAGTTGCGCTCCGAACGCGATCGCTTCGCGGGCTTTGTCGCTCAGATCGCCGTTGCAGTGGAGCGGAAGGCCGAGGACGAAGTGAACGATCCGCTCTTCTTTCGCAAACTGTTGAAAATACGCGATATCCTTCTTTTCATTGCGGCGGCGATAGATCGCGTAAGGAAACGCGATAAGCCGCTCGGGATCGCAAGTCGCGATACCGATGCGAACGGTTCCGAAGTCGATTCCGGCGATTTTGCCCTTTTCCGGCGGCGGGGAAGGTTTCATTACGGCAAGTCCTTATTACGTTGGGGTTGCGTTGATTGGAAAAACGGGAAAACGGCGCGCTTAACGGTTGCGATTCTCTAAACATTGCGTTTTAACGAATTGGCGTTCGAGAAACGCTTTTAAATCTTTCGAGGAAAACGCGTAATAACCGCCGCTCTTGTATTTTTGCAAAAGCGAGACGTAAGTTTCGAAATCTTGGTTGTTAAGCAAGGCGCGCAACGTTTCGAAAGCAACGTCGGTTAAAATATAAAGACCGCCGTAAACGCCCGTCCCGGCGGGGCTTGGCGTTAGTTTAAGGTCGGCTGCGTCGCGGATTAAAGTATTGACGGCGTATTTGTTGCGCGCGACGTCTTTTAACCCTTGCGTTCGTCCAAAGCCGAACCAGTCGACGGGATTGATTAAACTTCGTTGTTTTAAGCGTTCGCAAGCGGATTCGTAATAACGTTTTACTTCCGCGACGTTAGTTAGCGTTGCCCAAGGGAGCAAACGTCCCGCCGCGTCGTAAGGGTAAAGACAGCGCGACCAAACGCCGGTCGACGCTTTCACGACGGGAATTGTAAAGTCCGTAAAACCGAACGTCGCGGCGTCGCCGATGAAAAACGAGTCGGCGAGCGTTGCGAAACCGTTTTTTACCGCGAAACGCTCGGCGTTTTGGAGCGGTTGAAACGTTGCTATCTCCCGAAGAAATCGGAGGTTGCGTCGCGTCGAAAAGTAAAATTTGTCGTCGACGCAAAAATCGGCGGGCGTTAAACGTTCGATTAGCGTTAAGACGTCGCCAACGTCGGAAAACTCAAAATATTCGGTCGCGGAACCCGGTTCGCGGCAAGGGGTTAGGACGGTAATCGCCGAATACGTCGTCGCGTCGAAAACTTGGCGGTGTTTTAGGACGACGAGTTTTGCAAGGAGATTGTCGGCGACGATTTTTTCGCGCAAACGTTTTCCCGCGACGCTGTTAAAATAAGAACTCGGCGTGATGTAAGCCAAAACGCCGCGCCGATTTAGCATTTGCAAACCGAGTTCGTAAAAGACAAGAAAAAGGTCGGTCATTCCGGTTTGCGCGAACTCGAAGCGCTTCACGGCGTCAAACGACGCGCCGAGATTGTGAACGCGGACGTAGGGCGGATTCCCGACGACGAAATCGATTTGCCCGTTCCAACGGTGGAACGTCAACGCGTCGGCGCAAACGACGTTCCAGTGAACTCCCTGAACGCCGAAGTTTAGCGCGACGGCGTCGAGATTGCGAACGCATTGTTCGCGTTCCGCCGGGTCGAGTTCGACGCCGCGAACGCAGGTTTCCAGTTCCGTTTTAAGTCGCGCGGCGCCGAGGTTTGCATTCTCTCGGCAATAACGCTCGACGACGACGGACAAAAACGCGCCGTCGCCGCAACTCGGGTCGACGACTAATTTTCCGGCGATTTTTTCGCCGCGATAATTCGCTAAGTCGAGGATTCGCTCGACGATAAAGCGGGGCGTGTAAACGCGGCCGTTTTTTTTGCGGACGTCGTCGGCGCGGCGCGAACTCGGTTTCATCGGCGAATTTCGGTTGAAAAAAGCGCGACGCAATCGCTTGCGTCGCGCGGGGTTAGGTTGGGACGGAACGGCGGTTACGCGGCGCCGTTTTCGTCGGGCGAGTCGGTTTCGGACGAGGCGGCGTTTTGCGTCGGCGACTTGACGTCGTCGAGCGCCGCGCCGTCGTTAAGCGTCGCCTCGGCTTGCGGTTGCGTCGACGCGACGTCGGGCGACGCGACCGAAATCGTTAAATCGCTCGGAACGTTCGAGTTCGCGTCGGGCGACGCGGGCGAGTCGGTCGGCGTTTCGGTTTGCGACGCGGCGTCTTCTTCGTCGGCTTCTTTCGGCGTCGGGCCCAAAATCGCGACGATTTGGTCGTAGTCGAGTTCTTCCTCGGCGACCAGCGCGTCGGTCAGCGCTTCGAAAAGTTCGCGCTTCTCGATAATTAGGTTGCGCGCCGTTTCGTCGGCTTCGCGCATTACGCGAACGATTTCCTCGTCGATGATTCGCGCCGTTTCCTCGCTGTACTCGCGGACGTCGTTCGTCATTTCGCGCCCAAGGAACGGGTGCGACTCCGAGTTGCGGAACGCGACCGGGCCGAGCCGCTCGCTCATTCCCCAGTGAACGATCATATCGCGCGCCAAGTCGGTCGCCCGTTTCAAGTCGTTTTCGGCGCCGGCTGAAGTCTCGTCGTACACGAGCTTTTCGGCGGCGCGACCGGCCAAGAAACGAGCCAGCGTCGCGCGAACTTCCGATTCGTTGTAATTCAGTTTGTCGTCTTCCGGGAGGAACCAGGTCGCGCCGAGCGAACGTCCGCGCGGAACGATGGTGATCTTGTGAACCGTCGAGCCGACCGGGAGGAACCAACCGATAAGCGCGTGTCCGGCCTCGTGATACGCCGTCTTGCGCTTCTCTTTCGGCGAAACGATTTCGTCGCGCTTGAGACCCATTTGGATCTTTTCGAACGCGAAGTCGAAGTCGGAGGAGTTCACCTCGTTTTTGTTGTTGCGCGTCGCCCAAAGGGTCGCTTCGTTGACGAAGTTGCGAATGTCCGCGCCGGTGAAGCCGACCGTTTTTTTCGCCAGCGCGTCGACCGAAACGTCGGCGCCGAGCGGAATTTTTTTCAGGTACACGTTGAAAATTTCGACGCGACCCTTCAACGACGGACGACCGACGGTAATATGACGGTCGAAGCGACCGGGGCGCATCAACGCGGGGTCGAGAACGTCCGGACGGTTCGTCGACGCCATCACCATCACCGAGTCGTTTTGCGCGAAACCGTCCATTTCGCTCAAAATTTGGTTCAGCGTTTGCTCGCGTTCGTCTTGACCGCCGCCGACGCCCGCGCCGCGTTGGCGCCCGACCGCGTCGATTTCGTCGATGAAGAGGATCGACGGAGCGTTTTCTTTCGCCGTCGCGAAAATGTCGCGAACGCGGCTCGCGCCGACGCCGACGAACATTTGGATAAACTCCGAGCCGTTGATCGAGTAAAACGGAACGTCCGCTTCGCCCGCGACGGCGCGCGCCAGGAGCGTTTTCCCGGTGCCGGGAGGGCCGAAAAGGAGCGTCCCCTTCGGAACGCGAGCGCCCATCCGCTCGTATTTCGCCGGATTTTTCAGGTAGTCGACGATTTCGATCAGCTCCGCTTTCACCGCGTCCATACCGGCGGCGTCGGCGAAGGTAACGCGCTTCGAACGTTCCGGTTCGTACCGCTTCGCCAAGCTTTTCGTAAAGGCGCCGAACCCGCCGCCTCCGCCGCCCATCATTTGCTCGTTGGCGCGGCGCATCATCCGGAAGATGAAGACGAGGAAGAAGATCGAAACGGCGAGCGACAACAGCATCACCAGCGACGAACCGTCTTGCGGCGTCGTCGACGTGTACGAGTCGAGCTTGGCGCGGAGGCGAGCGTCGATCGTTTGATCGGAAAACGCGAACGCGGGCGCTTCGCAGACGTATTTCTTGTGAAATTGAACGCCGACGCGTTTTTTCGTCTCCGAGTCGACCAGTTCGACGGCGTTTCCTTTTTTGTCGAGCGGGACGACGCGCCAACGTTGGGCGATTTGGAACCCGAGTTTGTAATTTTGCGCTAAGTCCGCTTGCGCCGCCGCGACGTCCGCCGCCGTCGCGTCGCTCGGGAGGAGCCGCGTTCGGAGAACGTCGTCGCCGTCTTGCAACGCAATCTCGACGCCGGCTTCGGTCGTTTTGGCGTTGGTCGCGAATTGTTTCGCGTCCAACGCGGCTTGGAACTCTTTCGCTTTTTCCGGATGCGATCGGTCGAATTGCGCGACCAAGCGTTCGAACGATTTCTTGCCGTCCGGAACGATTTCCGCCCACCGGTCGAGCGAAGGAATTTCGCGCAGTTCGCCGACGAGACGGTTGCCCTTCAAGTTCGCCGTTTCGATTTCGTTGGCGTCGAGCGCTTCGTTGAACGCCGTCCAAGCGATCTCCGTCGATTTCGAAAGGAAGAACGATTGATAAGCGAAGTAAGCGATCGACGCGAGCGCCAACGCGAGCAGAATATTGGGAAGAGGCGAGCGGCTCTCCGGTTGAGGCGGCGTCGGGCGGCGACGCGGCGGCTCTTCGCGGCGGCGTTTGGCGGCGTCGCGTTTCGACGAAGCGTCCGGCGTCGGCGACTTGAATTTGTCGGGAATGCGGTCGTAGGTTTCGTCGCTAATCGGCGCGCCGCTTTTCGAACCGTCGCGGCGCTCCGAGAAAAGAGCGACCGGAACGAGAGCGCCGACAAGGAAGTTAAAAGGCGAACGAGCGTTCATAAAACAAGCGTCCTTTGCGATATTAATAAGGAGCGCGACCGGCTGCGACGGGTCGCGCGATTTTTTCAAGCGAATGTTAGTCGCCTCGGCGGAGCGACCGTCTAAACGACTCGTTCCTTATTATAGCGCCGACGATAAAAAAAACTACCCGGGCCCGCGCGACTTGAAGGAAAAATGGCGAAAATATAGCGGTCGCAAGGTTTGGCGAGAAGAGAGTTTTAAGGAAAAAAGAGAGAAAAACGGACGGCGGAGCGCGAAACGTCGGAATACGCGGCGTTTTTAATTTTTTGAGCGTTTTTCTGTCGAAAACGTTAAGGAACGAAAACGAAGGGCGCGAGAAAGAAAAAACGGTCGAAAAGCGGAAAAAACGACGCGAACCGAGCGCGGAAAAGGGCGTAAAACGAAGAAAGTCGGCGATTTTTTGCGTCGAACCGCGCGCCGGTCGCTTGCGTCGCCGCCGACTCCGGTTATAATAGAAAAAGCGTGGTCGCGTTGTTTTTGAAAAACGGAGCGAACGTTAATTTTCGTTTCGCCTACGGCTTGCCGCTCGGAGACGCTTGAAAACGTCGTTTTGCGGTTTTTGGTTCCTTGTTTTGATTTTCGGTCGGCGAGCCGACGCGTTTGCCGAAATTTTTGTCGAAGAGAGCGTTATGTCTTCTTTCCATCCCGTTAAGTCGAATCCGGGACGTATCTCGGTGCGCGGCGCGCGAGCGCATAACCTGAAATCGGTTAATCTGGACATTCCTTATTATAAGTTGGTCGCGTTTTGCGGCGTCAGCGGGAGCGGTAAGAGCAGTCTTGCGCTCGACGTGCTTTACGCGGAGGGGCAGCGGCGTTACATCGAAAGTTTTTCGGCTTACGCGCGCCAATTTTTGGAAAAGTTGGAACGTCCGGACGTCGATCGCGTCGAAGGCGCGCCCCCGGCGGTCGCGGTAACGTCGCGTCCGCTCGGGCAAATGTCGCGTTCGACGGTCGGAACGGCGACCGAAACGAGCGATTACTTGCGCTTGCTTTACTCGAAAATCGGGACGCCGTACTGTCAAAGTTGCGGTCGGGAAGTGCGCCGCGACTCGCCGCAAGGAATCGTCGACGCGTTGAGCGGTTTGACCGAGGGAACGCGGGTTCTCGTCGCTTTTTCGCCGTCGACCGAGAGTTTGCGCGCTCCGAAGCCCGATTTTGAAGCCGAGTGGAAAGAAAAAGGGTTCCGGCGCGGCGTCGCTCTTGGCGAGTCGTTTAATTTGGACGATCCCGGCGGGTTCCCGATCCAAAAATACGCCGAAGCGCGGCTCCTTTATTTGGCGGCCGCGACGCCCTCCGACGAGGAAGAGTTCGCCGAATACGGGCTCCGCTCTTCCGACGACGGGCTCGATTTCGCTTCCGATAAGAACGCCGGAGAAACGGACGACGACGGCGGGCTGGACGAAGCGGTCGCGGCGCGCGAAGTCGACGACGAAACCGACGAGTTCGACGCGGCCTTCGCCGACGGCGTCGTCGACGATTTGGGCGAAAGCGAAGCCGACGAAGAAAAGCGAACCGCCGCGACGAACGAAACGGCGGAAGACGCGAAAACGAAAACGCGTCGCGGACGGAAAAAAGCGACCGACGAAGAAGAAACGGAGAGCGACGAAGGCGTCGGCGCGAACGAAGCGGACGGCGCGGGTAAAACGCAGTCGCGTCTTTTGACGATCGATCCGGACGGCGAAGACGGCGCGCTCCGCCAATATTTGCAACGTCGCAACGAGATTAAGAAAGCGCCGGGAGCGCCGCCGATTTACTTCGTCGTCGACCGCGCGAAAATCGGGAAAACGTCGAACGAACGGCTCTTCGAGGCGGTCGAAACGGCCCTCGCTTACGGCGATTCGCGGTGCTGGGTTTTCGTCGAGGGGGACGCGACGCTGAAAACTCGCGACGAAAACGACGAAACGGTCGAGCGAACGCGAACCGGGACGCCGTTCGAACTCGACGGCGAACGTTGGACGCTCGTCGGATTCAGCCGTCGAACGCGCTGCGAAGACTGCGGCGTCGAGTTCCCGTCGATCGAGCCGAAGTTGTTCAGCTTCAACAGTCCGCTCGGCGCTTGCCCGTGTTGCGAAGGGTTCGGCAACCTGATGGCGCTCGATTTCGACCTGATTTTCCCGAACAAAAAACGGTCGATTCACGACGGCGCCGTCGCGCCTTGGAACAGCGCCGCTTACCGCGATAATTTGAAACGCTTTTTGGCGATCGCCGACGAACTCGGCGTCCGAACGCGCGTTCCGTTTTCGGAGTTGACCCGCAAAGAGCTGAATTTGCTTTTAAACGGTTCGCGGAGGCTCGGTTACGAGGGCCTCAACGGCTTCTTTATCCGCCTCCAAAAGCAAAAATACAAGATGCATATTCGCGTCTTCTTGAGTCGTTGGCGATGTTACCGAACGTGCCCGATGTGCGACGGCGCGCGTCTGCGACAGGAGGCGCTTTCGGTCAAAATCGGCGGCAAGAGCATTCACGACTTGTCGTCGGCGCCGATTTCGCAAATCTTGAAGACGATCGAGTCTTGGGAACTTTCCCCTTGGAAACGCAAGGTCGGCAAAATCGCGCTCGAACAGACGCGGGCTCGCTTGAAGTATTTGGAGCAAGTCGGGCTCGGCTATTTGACGCTCGACCGTCCGATGAAAACGCTCAGTTCCGGCGAACAGCGGCGCGTTAGTTTGACGGCGACGCTAGGTTCGAACCTCGTCGATATGTTGTACGTTCTCGACGAGCCGACGATCGGCCTGCACCCGCAAGACACGGAGCGTTTGCTCGAATCGATCGTCGGGTTGCGCGACCGCGGGAACACGGTCGTCGTCGTCGAACACGACGAGACGATTCTCGAAGCGGCGGATCGCGTCGTCGAGATCGGCCCGGAAGCCGGGCAAGGGGGCGGGCGCGTCGTGTTCGAGGGAACGATCGACGAAATGAAAGCGTCGCCGGACTCGCTGACCGGAAGTTATCTCTCGGGGCGCCGCGTCGGGGGCGGGATTCCGCGCCGACGCATTTTGGACGGCGGTTTTTTGGAGGTCGTCGGCGCGACCGGACGCAACTTAAAGAACGTGAACGCGGTCTTTCCGCTCGGCGTTCTTTGCGTCGTCGCGGGCGTCAGCGGGGCCGGCAAAAGCTCGCTCGTTCAAGAAACGCTTTACCCGGCGCTTTGCGCGAAGCTCGGAACGGACGCCGCCGCGCCGAAGGGGTTGCCTTACGAAAAATTGCTCGGTTACGATCTGCTCGACGAGGTCGCGCTGATCGACCAAACGCCGATCGGACGTTCGCCGCGCTCGAATCCGGTAACGTACTTGAAAATTTTCGACGACATTCGTTCTTTGTACGCGGAAACGCCGGACGCGAAAGCCGCCGGATACAACGCCGGTTATTTCAGTTTCAACGTCGACGGCGGACGTTGCAACGCGTGCAAGGGCGAGGGCTTTTTGGCGATCGATATGCAGTTTATGGCCGACGTGTACGTCCGTTGTCCGCTCTGCAACGGTCGACGGTATCAGCAGAACATTTTGGACGTTACCTACCGCGGACGCAACATCGCCGAGGCGCTCGATATGACGGCGCGCGAAGCGTTTTCGTTCTTCCGCGGACAGCCGAAAATTCAGCAAAAACTGAAGCGGCTTTGCGACGTCGGGCTCGACTATTTGCGTCTTGGGCAACCGGCGAACACCCTGTCCGGCGGCGAGTCGCAACGTTTGAAGCTGGCGGCGCGCCTCTCGGACGCTCGCAAGGGCCCGTGTTTGTTTATTCTCGACGAGCCGACGACCGGTCTGCACTTCGCCGACGTCGTGCAGTTGCTCGACGGTTTCAACGCGCTCCTCGAAACGGGCAATTCGTTGATTGTCGTCGAACACAACCTGCAAATGATGCGCGCGGCCGACTATATTATCGAGTTGGGCCCGGGCGCAGCCGACGAAGGAGGAACGATTATCGCCGAGGGGACGCCGGAGCAGATCGCGCAAAACCCGGCGTCGAAAACCGGCCCTTACCTCGCCAAAGCGTTGGCGCAGCGTTGACGAAAAGCGCGAACGAACGCCGTCGAGCGAACGAACTCGACGGCGTTTGTCGTTAAAATTTGCGCGTTTTGTCTAAAGTCGCCTTTTTGACGTCGACTAAGTAAATTGCCTATTTTGCGTCGCTTGCGCCGTTTCTCGAAAAAAGACGCAAAGATTAGAAGAAGGTAACTTTTGGCGAAATTTCTTGAAGAAAAAAGCGATTTCAATTCTTTTTTGCGCGATGTTTGCCGGTTCCGCGCTTGTCAATATTTCTTGCGGGGGTATAATGAAGAAATTCATCGAGACGCCGACGTCCGCGCGCTCCGGCGCGTCGACGCGGCGAAAAAGATTCGATTGCGAGAACGAGTAGAAAATGAGAAACGTTATTTCGATTTTAGTGCAGAACGCGTCCGGCGTCCTTTCGCACGTCGCCGGTTTGCTGGCGTCGCGCGGTTACAACGTCGACAGCTTAACGGTCGGCGCGACGGAAGACCCGCGTTTTTCTCGGATGACGATCGTCCTGAACGTCGATAAAGACACGATCCGACAGGTGGAGAGTCAGTTGCAAAAACTCGTTACCGTCGTCGAGACCGTCAATCTTTCCCGCGTCGAACACGTCGAGCGCGACTTAGCGTTGGTTCGCGTCGAGGCGGAGCGGGGCGAGCGGCGCGAAATTCTCGAGTTGGTCGAGATTTTCCGCGCGCAAATCGTCGACGTCGCGCCGAAATCGCTTCTTATCGAAATTAGCGGCGACGGCGCGAAAATCGACGCGTTTATCAAAGCGTTGACGCCGTACAAAATCGTCGGTTTGACCCGCTCCGGTTGCATCGCCGCGCCTCGGGGCGACGTTAAAAGCGACGCGTCGAACGAGTAATCGCGGACAAAAACGCAAAACAACGCGAAAAACAAAAATAAAACGAAAATGAAACGGCCGCGTCCGAACGCCGCGTCGCGTTCTTTAACGCCAAAACGAAACGTCGGTCGCGCAAAGAATAACACTTTAAATTTTAGGAGTTAGCGCAAATGGCTGCTACGGTTTATTATGAAAACGACGCCGATCTTTCCGTCTTGAAGGATATGACGATCGCGATTATCGGTTACGGTTCGCAAGGGCACGCGCACGCGCAAAACCTCCGCGACAGCGGTTGCA
>JAGBDD010000224.1 GCA_017937685.1 Thermoguttaceae bacterium
ATAAACGAGCAAACGATAAAAAGCCGCCGAAAGGATCGCAGCGCATTTGCTCAGTGTTTGACGGCCAACGCCAGAACCAAAGACGGACTAATCCGTTCATTCCGCCGCGCATACCGCCGGCGCCGCCCGATTGTTTAATCATCGACTCGAGCAGTTTTTTACGCGCTTCCGCCGCCGCTTGCGGGTCGAGGAGTCGGAACTTGTCGTCGATAACGCCCGGATTCACCAAGACGGGATAATAAATCCCCATATCCTTAAACGAAACGGTTTCGACGCCCGATTCGTCCGCGCGTTGGCGTTCCAAGCTGATCGGCAGGTCGACGGCGCCGTGTTTCAGGTTCGACAGGATCGTGCGACGCAAATACTCGGGGCCGCGCGCCGGGTCGTTGGCGTCGTCCGGGTTGTGATAGTGATAGCCGGTCAGCTGAACGATGCGACCCGGGCCGTAAGGCGCCGGAATCAGTTCCAAGCGCGCGTCGACGCTTTCGGTAATATCGTTAAGCGCGGTCGTTTCCAAACCGGCGCTAGCGGAACCCGATTTCGACGAGGACTTCGACGACGAAGACTTCGAACTCGATTTCGACGAACTCGATTTAGACGACGAAGAGGACTTCGAGGAACTCGAACTCGACTTCGATTTCGACGAACTCGAGCTTTCCTTTTCCGGTTGCGGTTGGAACGGGAACATTTCCTCCAACGTGTATTCCGGAACGTATTCGGCGGTTTTGGTCGACGAGGTTCCCTCTTCGTCGTCGGCGGACGCGGCGTCTGCGGGCGGCGTTAATTCGTTCCCGGCGGCGTCGATGGAGAAGGCTTTCGCTTCCTCGGCGTCGATGTAATACCAACGGCGCACCAGCTCGAACCAGTCGCCCAGCTCTTCGATTTCTTGAACTTCGACGTTGTTAACGTAAACGCGGTTTTGACGGGTGATCGCGTCGATTTTCAACGCGGAAACACCTTCGGAAAGCGCGGCTTTGTCGGGCGCTTCGGACGGAATCGCGACGTTAATCGCCTTCAAAAGCTCCATCCAAGTGATGCGCCCCTCGACGCCGCCGGTCAGGTTTTGCCCGATTTTATCGACCGCTTTAAAGGTCGACGCGGCGGAGTCGGCTTTCGAAATGAGGTCTTTCGACTCTTTAGAGACTTTTTGCGCGGCGCTGTACGCGGTGTTGATCGCCGGGTTTTCGACGACGCTAAACATCGAGGTCGCGTTGAAATACTGCCAAGTCATCCCGGCCATCAGGAGCGACGCGGCGGCCAACGCCCACGGTTTTTTCTTATTAATAAGGCGCGTTTGGACGACGTCGCGCGGCACCAAGTTGATGCTCAGCGGCGCTTCGCCCAAGAGTTGCAACGCGAGCCCGTAAGCGACGCCGAACGACGTCGAGTTGTTGCGGAACTCCGGATTCGCGAGCGCTTCGGCGCCTTGAAGTTTGCGGTACGCGGTCGGCACGACGACGTCGAGCCCCAAGCTCTTCGAGAGGAATTGACGCAGACCCGGAAGTTTCATCGCGTTCCCAAGAGCGTATACGCGGCGAATTTTCGCGTTTTTATTCAAGCTCTTGTAGTACTTGATCGACCGCTCGATTTCGGTGAGCATATCGTTGAAGACCGGCTTCATCGCGAGAACGACGGCTTTCGGGTCTTGCGCGGTCGCGGCGTTGCGCTTGATGTGTTCGGCGTTCGAGAAGGTCAGTTTGAGCGCTTTCGTCAAAGCCTTGGTGAACATGTTGCCGCCGACGGCGATATTGCGGAGCCAAACGTCGACGCCGTTCGTAACGACGATTTCCGACGCGTCCGTTCCGACGTTCAAAATAACGTCGTACTCGAACAGCTCGTTCGGATCGCGTTCGAGAAGCGCGTCGTAGTCGTGCATATCGTTGACGAACGCGTTGTACAGGGCGACTTGCGCGCCTTGGATGCAGTCGACTTCGACGCCCGACTCGGCGTAGCGTTCGAGCGTGCGTTTGGCGATGTCGCGCTTCATCGCGTACATAAAGATGCGCAGGTCGAGCGCGACGCCCCCTTCCATCGTCCCGCCGACTTGGCGATAGTCCCAAATAACGTCTTGCAGGTCGAAGGGAAGCCATTGTTTGACCTCGTATTTAATGAGGTCGTTGACCTTTTTCGGGTCGATCGGCGGAAGCGGTTGGTAACGCCAAAGCGCGTTTTGGCCGGAGACCGAAATCGCGATTTTTTCGCCCTTGACGTTGTTGCGCGAAAGGAAGAGCTTCAAACTTTCCGCGAGAATCTCGTTCGGATCCGCGCCCGGCTGCGTCATAATCTTGCTGTGTTCGATATATTCGCACTGCAAGACTTCAAGCGTTCCCGGCTCCGTGCCCTTGCGACAACGCAACGCTTTTAACGACGCGCTACCGACGTCGATACCCCATACGGTTTCATTTTTTGCCATAACTATTTCGTCCCGTACATTTTTCCCGACGCGCCCGACCAAGCCGACCTTCGGCGCATTTCCGAAGACGGCGCGTTTTTCGGTTTCGTATAACGTTTTCTCTCTAATTTAAAATTAATGAAAAAAGACCAAACCTTCGGCGCTCGTTTCGCGCGGCGGGGCTCTCGTCGTCTCGGTTAAACGTCAAAACGTCGGCGACGAAGACCGGCGCGCAAGCGGCTCGACGGCGCTTCCTCTTCTATTGTAACATAACGCAAGGCGTTCGGTCAAGATTTTTTTTCCTGTTCTCGGCGATATTTTGCGAATCCGTTAAAAAAACGTCCTTATATTTCTTAAGACGCGTCGTTATCGCCCTATCGGAAACGCGACGCGTTTCAACGCGGGCAATTTACGCAAAATAGGCAAATCCGCGATTTCTACGCGCTCGCAACGGCTTTTTTCTTGTCGGCGAATATTTTAGGAAAACTTGTTAAAATATTCGGATTTTTCTAAATTTTCCGCAAGCGCGGTCGAAAATAAGAAGTAAGGCGTTTCGCTCCGGTCGCGAGCGTTCGTCTTCCCGCCGCCGCGCGGGTTTCGACTTCCGACGGATTGGAAGTCGCCTTTTACCACTTTTCTTTTTGTCGAATGGAGTCTTTGCGATGGTTCGAACGATCGCGATGGGGATTGTGATGGCGTTTGCTTTGGGTTTCGTCGGTTGCCGCTCGTGCCTTTCGCCTTACGAATATTGTCAACCGACGTTCGTTCCGGAACGGGGCGACCGTTGTATGGGCGAGCTTTACCGCTGCGGTTCCGTTCTCGGCGGAATGGAGCGAACGAAGTCGCCGACCGACGATTGCGAAGAATGCAACGGGGGTTACACCGAATATTACGGCGGCGGAAACGTCGCTCAAAACGTCGCGTCCGCCGAAACGTCGATCGCGCAAACGCAAGGAACGGTCGGCGCTTACGACGCCGCGCCTTACGCGCAAGCGAACTACGTCGCACCGGCGGGCGCCTACGCCGGAAACGATTACGCCGTTTCGAGCGACGCGTCGGCCGGCGCTTATCCGCAAGGTTTCGCGCCGGCTTACGGCGACGCGTTCGAGCCGAACGATTTTAGTCTCCGCGACGATTCCGGCGAGTACGCTTACTAATTAGGCAAACGGCGCGACATAGAGAACGACGGCAAGCGACGCGCTTCGGCGAATCCGGTAAAAATAGCGGAACGTCGAATCGCGTCGTTTGCGTTAATTTGGCGAAACCGCGAAACCTTTTCCGCTCCGATGAACGATTTCGACGCTTTTTCCTTCGACCGTTTCCCGAAAACGCCGTTCCTGCCGGACGTTCCGCTCGAACGTTGGACGCCGAGCGACGGCGACCGCGACGAGTTCTTTATGCGCGCCGCGCTCGTCGAAGCGCGGATCGCCGCGGAAGAGGGGGAAACGCCGATCGGCGCCGTTCTCGTTTGCCAAAACCGGATTCTCGTTCGCGAACACAACCGCCGCGAACGCCTCTGCGACCCGACCGCGCACGCGGAGACGCTCGCGTTGAGCCGGGCGTCGGCGTTTTACCCGTCTTGGCGAATCGAGGACGCGGAACTCTTCGTAACGCTCGAACCTTGCCCGATGTGCGCCGGCGCGCTCGTTCTTTCCCGAGTGAACCGCGTCGTTTTCGGAACCCGCGACCCGAAAGCCGGGTGCGCCGGGTCGCTGATGAACCTCTTGACCGAAGAACGCTTCAACTGGCGCTGCGACGTCGTCGAGGGCGTGTTGCGCGACGAATGCGCCGATCTGCTCCGTCAATTTTTCCGCGAACGTCGGCAAGCGAACGCCGCCGCGCGCAAGTCGCCGTCTTAACGAGTCGCCTCTTAACGCTCTCTCGTTCTTCTCTAAAACGCCCGGCTTGCCTAAAATATCGTTAAAAACGCCGTCGAACGGGAAAAATCTCGACTTGCCTCCCTTCCGTTTCGTTCGGGGCGTTGACAAGCGGCGCAAAATGTGTTCTATTATAACGTCGAGCGCGTTCCGTCGACCGAACTTTTCCGCGACGCGCTTTCCTAAAAAACGCCGGTCGCCGCCGCAAACGTTTTCCAACGCCGAAACAGCGAAAACGCCGAAATCCAAAACGAAAAAGCGGCGCCGCGACAAAAACCTTAATCGACCCAAAAATCGCAATGAAATACGAAAACGTGTGCGTCGAGGCGATCGAATGCGCCCTCCCGCCGGAAATTGTAACGACCGACGAACTCGAAAACCGGCTCGCGCCTCTTTACGAACGGCTGAAACTCCCGTTCGGGCGACTCGAGTTGATGACCGGCATTCAAGAGCGCGGCCTTTGGGAACGCGGTCGGCTTCCCGGCGATCAAAGCGTCGACACGGTTGAAAAGCTCCTTCAAACGACCGGCGTCGACCGCTCGAAAATCGGGATGTTCGTTCACGCGTCGGTCTGCCGCGACTATCAAGAGCCCGCGACCGCTTGCGACGTTCACCGGCGGCTGGGTTTGCCGCAGTCGGCGGTTATTTTCGACTTGTCGAACGCTTGCCTGGGCCTGTTGACCGGCGCGCTCCAAATCGCGAACGCGATCGAGTTGGGTCAAATCGACGCCGGAATCGTCGTCGGAACGGAGACGAGCCGCGCGCTGATGGAGACGACCGTCGACGAGTTGGTCGCCGACGAAACGTTGACGCGCCGAACGGTGAAAGACGCGTTCGCGTCGCTGACGATCGGCTCCGGAAGCGCCGCGATTCTGCTGACGAACCGCTCGCTTAGCCGAACCGGGAACCGCCTCCTCGGCGCGTCGGTTTTGGCGAACACCGAGCAAAGCGCGCTTTGCCGCAGTCAAGTCGACGTAACCGCGGGGGGCCGCTCCGACGGGCAAACGATGAAGACGGACTCGGAAACGCTCCTGCGCGAAGGCGTCGCCGTCGCCGCGAAAGCGTTCGAGCGGTTCGCCGTCGAAATCGGTTGGGACGCGGCGGCGCTCGACCGCGTTTTTTGTCATCAAGTCGGAAAAGCGCACCAAAAGCTCCTTTTCGAAACGCTCGGCCTCGACGACGCGAAGAATTTCGCGACCTTCCCGCTCCTCGGCAACACCGGCTCGGTCGCGCTTCCGACGGCGGCGGCGCTCGGGATCGAATCGGGGTTCGCGCGACCGGGCGACAAACTCGGCCTCTTCGGGATCGGCTCCGGGATTAACGTCGTTTTGGCCGCGCTCGACTGGAAAACGACGCTCCCGAGTTCCGCTCCGACGCCGCCCGAAACGCTCGCTCGTTTCCTCGCGCTGAACGCCGGTTGAGTCGACGCGCTTACCGATTCCCCCCAACCTTCCTAAACTAACGGAAAAAATGACAAACAACGCAAACGAAAACGCAATCGAAAGCGAAAACGCGTCGTCGCGGCGCCGCGTCGCGGTTCTCGGCGGCGGGATTTCCGGACTCGCCGCCGCTTGGCGCCTGTCAAAAATCGCTCCGGAACTCGACGTCGTTCTTTGGGAGAAAACCGGGCGCGTCGGCGGGGTGATCGGCTCGAAACAAATCGACGGTTTTCACCTCGAAGCGAGCGTCGACAACTTCATTACGACCGTTCCTTGGGCGCTCGACCTCTGCAAGGAACTCGGTTTCGAGCAAGAACTTACGTCGACGAACAACCGTTATCGCCGCACGTTCGTCGTCCGCAAACGCCGCCTTTACCCGCTCCCGGACGGCTTTATGACGATGGCGCCGACGAAACTTTACCCGATGGCGACGACGCCCCTGTTGAGTCTGTTCGGCAAACTCCGTTGCGCGCTCGAACTGATTTTGCCGCGCCGCCGTTCGCAAGAGGAAGAGTCGATCGCGGCGTTTGTAACGCGGCGCTTGGGTCGCGAAGCGTTCGAACGCTTGGTCGAGCCGCTCGTCGGCGGGATTTACGGCGGCGACGCGAGCCGGTTGAGCTTGCAAGCGACGCTTCCGCGTTTTGCCGAAATGGAGCGGAAAGATCGGTCGCTGATTTGGTCGATGAAGAAGTCGCAAAAGAAAGCGAAAAAGGTCAAGCGCGAAGAAGAAAGCGGCGCGCGGTACAGCTTCTTCTTGACGTTAAGTTCCGGAATGGAGTCGCTTCCGCGCCGTCTCGCCGAGCGGCTCGAATCGGAGAATCGGGCCCGCGTCGAGCTGAATCGGGAGGCGGTCAAGCTCGAAAAAGCGTCCGACGCGAACGGAGCGAACGGCGACGGCGGTTGGCTTTTGACCGATTCGACCGGGAAAACGGAGCGTTTCGACGCCGTTCTTTGCGCGACGCCGTCCGACGCGGCGGGCTCGCTCTTCCGTTCGGTCGCGCCGATTACGTCGGAAGTTTGCGCCGGAACGGAGCGAACCGGAACGGCGATCGTTCACTTGGCGTTCCGAAACGAACAGGTCAAGCGTCCGGTCGCCGGAATGGGGTTCGTCGTCCCGCCGTCGGAGGGAAACGGGCTTCTCGCCGGGAGTTTCAGCAGTTTCAAATATCCGAGCCGCGCTCCGGAGGGAACGACCCTCTTGCGGATTTTCGTCGGCGGCGCGCGGTCGCCCGACTCGCTGACGATTCCGGAATCGGAGTTGCTCGACCGCGTCTTGGCCGAAACGCGAGCGCTTCTCGGCGTCGAAGGGGAGCCGCTTATGTCGGACGTCGCCCGCTTCCCGAACGCGATGCCGCAATATTACTTAGGCCGACTCGACGCGATTCGCCGACTCCGCGAAGAACTCGACGCGACGCCGACGCTCGCGCTCGCCGGAAACGCGCTCGAAGGCGTCGGGCTCCCCGCTTGCGTCAAGAGCGGAAACGACGCCGCGGAGAAGATCGCCGCAGACCTCGGAATTTCCGCAAATTAACCAAACGACGCAAGCGCCCGGCGTTTCTCGGCGTC
>JAGBDD010000225.1 GCA_017937685.1 Thermoguttaceae bacterium
AGCGGTAAAACTTGCGCACTCGCGAAATCGACTCGAACCCGCCGAGTTCGAGGCATTCGCGGACGCATTCCATCGCCGGCGCGTCTTCGGGCAACACCTCGTACTTGCGCTTCACCGAGCCGACGACGTAATCGAGCCCGAGCGGAAACGCCAGCGTCAAGAGCGCGCTTTCGAGCGGACTCTTCACCGGCGTTCCGTCGCATTTGCGCTTCGGCGGAAGCATCACGGTGAAGTTGCTCAGCCCGACCGACGCGTGAACGCCCGCCATTTCCGGGTTCGCCTTAATCGTTTTCAGCGCGTCGAGGAGTCGAGCGAGGTTCCCTTCGAAGTCGCTCCCGATCGGCGCGACGCCGGGATCGAAGATAATATCGTCGTTCGGAATTCCGCGTTTTTTCGCTTCGGCGAAGAGAAATTCGGCGGCGGAGTAGGTCTCTTCGGCGGTTCGCGACGGCGCGCCGTTCCCGTCGGCGTCGACGTGTTCCGTCAGGAGCAAAATCGGGCGGAAGGGCGCGATTTCGTACAAGTCGAACATTTCCGTTCGCAACGGCGAAATCGAGTTCAAAATCGGTTTTCCGCGACTCGGGTCGCAAGCGCGAAGCCCCGCCTCCGCGAGCGCAAAGTCCGGCGAGTCGACCGAAATCGGTTTGTCGGTCGCTTCGCAGATCGCCTTCACGACCGCCGCCATAAACTCCGGCGAGCGCGTCCCGACGTTGGCGTCGATATACGCGGCGCCGTTCTCCGCTTGGAAGCGCGCCAATTCCTTAATACCGTCGAAGTCCGCCGCCTCGAACATCGCGTTCGTCGACGGAACGGAGTCGTTGATCGACTCGCCGATAATCGTTAAACCCGGAAACACCGTTTTACCTCGCTTGTCTAAATTACGCCGTCGACGCAACCGCCGACGCTTCGTTATCTTGACGCGGCGCGTTCGTTCGCCCCGTTTTCTCCTTATATTATACGTCGGCCCGAAGGGTTCGCAAGCCCCCGCGTCTCGATTTTCAACGAGGCGCCGGTTTTGTTCGCGCTTTCTAAAACCGACCGCGCCTTCGGTTATTCCTCGCCCGTTTTGACGCTCTCGCTTCGCCTCTTTCCCGCTCGAAACGCTCGGTCGCCGACGCGACGTTCGCGGCTCCGGCCGCAAAGTCGCGCGGCGGGTTACGTGCCCGGTCGGTCGTTCCCCAACGCTCTCGACTTCGTTTAGACGCGGATCGTCGCCGCGCGTCGCGCCAAAAATCGACGAAGAAGCTCGACTTTGGAACGCCCTCCGAACGCGCGTTTGAAGTCGTCCCAAACAGTTGAATCGAGCGGCTCCGGGCCCGGTTCCGCCTTCGGAAAACGAACGTCGCGCCGTTCGACTTTAACGCTTCGACGCGGAATCGTCGCTTCGTTCGAACGCCGCGCGCCTTTGCGCGTCTTCCTCGTTTCGCTTTGCTTGCGTTGTTTTGCCAAGCGTCGCCGTCGCCGCGCTTATTAGCCCTAAAACCGCGAAACGGTTAAAGAATAAAGAAAAACGGTCGCTCGTGCGGCGCGCTTCCCTTCCGGTTTTAACGGCGTTTTCAAACGACTTTTCAAATATCCAAACGAGATTCAACCGTTTCCAAACGCGCTTAACCTTATAAAACTAACGACTTAACATTTTCAAAATTCCAAACTTTTTTCCAAAAACTTGAAAGATTAGAGTTAGAAAGCCGCCGACTTTACACGTTGTTAAAAAAACATTCGCTCGTTTTACTCGAAAAGCGTTTTAAGCGCTCGTCAAAAGTCGGCGCTTAAAACCCTATAAAAGAATATGGAAAATACAAAGAAAACAACCCGTATATAGCGTTGCCAAAACAAAACGCCAAAGGTTCAAAAACAAGCGCAAGTTCATCAAAATAAGGGTTTAAGCAATAAAAAAGGTTTTCCCAGCAACGCTAGGAAAACCTTTAAAACACGCCTGAAGGGATTCGAACCCCCAACCCTCGGTTCCGAAGACCGATGCGCTATCCAATTGCGCCACAGGCGCTCGAACAAGGACGATAAAAAGCAGAGGCCTTTCATCGTCCTTACCTCGAATACGTAGTCTATTATACCTTCAAAACGTCAAAGCGCAAGGGGAAATTTTTAAAAATCCTTAAAATTTACCTTGCGCCGCTTTCCTCCGCCGGTCGTCCGCTCTCATACGCCTCGCGACGCTCCGCCCAGCCGCGGAAATGCTCGACGTACTTCGCCTTATAATCCGGAACGTAACGCTCCAGCAACCGCTTCAACGGCGCGCCCTTCTGCAAACGAATCGCCTCCTCCGACGAAATCCCCGCTTGCTCCTCCGGTCGAAGCGAACGTAAGTATAGAGCCAACACGCGTTGCGTCTCCGGCGAATAATGAATCAAAAAGTGCGTCCAAGCCCACGACTCGCGATATTCGCGAATCCGCATTTGATCGACCCGCGTCAATTTTTCAAGCCGCGTTAGAGACGGCGGCGACGCAAAAAACGACGTCGCGTCGCTCCCCACCTTCTCTAAAAACGGATTGCGGAATCCTCGTTCTCCCGGCGGCGTCTCGAAATACTTCGCCAAACCTTCGTCGATCCAAATCGGAACGTTCCTAAGCGCGGCGTTTAGGTACGCGTGAACCATCTCGTGCCGCACGTTCAAAATCATTTTTTCGTCGCGCCGAACCATCAAAACGCCCGGCTTTCCCGGTTCTTTAACGTAAAGCGCCGGACGGTCGGTCGGAGCGCCGGGAAAGTATTCGCAAATAAAGGCGATATAAGAAGTTCGGTCGCGAAAGAGGCAAAGCGAAATCTTCTCCGTCGACTCCGGAACGCCGAGATAGCCGACCAAATCGTTCTGCAACTGAACGATTTCCGCTTGCAATCCCGCCGTTTCTTCGAGCGGAAAATTCGACTCGCAAACGACTTTTCCAAGCGCGATCGAATAAGGCAAAAACTTTGAAAACGAAGGACTTAAATCGAGCGCAAAAGTGGACGGCAAAGACGTCGACGCCGCGTCGTTTTCCGAATCGAGAATCGCCGACTCCTCCGCCTCCGCGCTCGGCGGCGTCTCCTTTTTCAACGCGTCGACGATCGTCGGAAGCGGAATTTTAAAATCGAACGCCGACGCGTCGGAAATCGTTCCCCAAAAGCAACTTGCGCAAAGCGACGCGAAGCCGAATCGCCGCCAAACGTTCCGCTTGCCGCGCCCGCGCCTCCGGTTGGTTTTGTTCGCCGCCTTCATCGTCTTTCCTTCGCTCCTTCGCCGTTTTTACGCTTAAACGTTTGCGTTTCAAACCGTTAACACGTCGACGTTCGACGCGTTCAAACCGTTTCGAACGTTCAAACGTCGCGCCGCCGTTTTCCAGCGACGCGACGTTCCGGCGTATTATACCCCAAAACGCCGGGCCGCGCAAGACGTTTTTCGCGGCGTCGGACGGTTGTCGTCGCGCCCGACGTCGCCGAGACTTACGTCGCGCCGTTTATTTCGCGACCTTTTTAAAAATCGCGTTCCAACCGCCGTCGCGCGCCATTTCCAACGTCGCTAAATCGCCTTTCTTGAAGGTTTGCGTCGTTATCGAAATCGCGTTCGCGTCCGAATCGGTTTCCGGCGCGTCGGCGTAAATCGTCGCTTCGTACTCGGCGCCGTCTTCGAGGAAGTCGAGTCGAACGTCGACGGAGCGCGCCTTATCGTTCGTAAGCGCCGACAAATAAAAGACTTCGCCGCTTCGACGAACAATCGCGACAAACTCTCCGATTTCGCCGTCGAGCGCCGTCGTATCGTCCCAAACGGTCGGAAGTTCGCGCAAAAATTCGAGCCCAGGTTTCCCGGCGTAAACGCTCGGCAGGTCGCAAAGAGTGCGCAGCGGCGAGTCGTAAACCATACAGATCGCGAGTTCGCGAGCCCGCGTTCCTACGGTATGACACGTTGAACCGTCCGGCAACGCGTCGACCTTCTTAAACGTCTCCGGATGTTCGTTCAAAAAGCCGCCGGGCGTAAAGTCGGCCGGGCCGAGCATACAACGCGTAAACGGCAACGTCGCAAGGTGTTCCGACGTCAGCGCCGACCAGCGATTGTACTCGTTGCCGCGGACGCCTTCGCGGGTGATTTGGTTCGGAAACGTCCGCGTCATCCCGGTCGGTTTGTACATTCCGTGATAGTTGACAAGAAGTCGATTTTCGGCCGCGATTCGGCAAGTTTCGGTCAGCCATTGCACCGTTTCTTGCGAATGCGAGTCCATAAAGTCGATTTTCAAGCCCGCGACGCCCCATTTCGCGCAACGCTCTAAAGTCCTGCGAACGCCCGCTTTCTTCAACGGATCGACGTGATACCAAAGGAAGAGGCGAACGCCCTTCGACTTCCCGTATTCGACGCAAGCCGGAATATCGACGCCGTCGCGGAAAACTTGCGACAAATCGTCGCTCCATTCGCCCGGTTTGCGTTCCCAACCGGCGTCGAGCGTGAAGTATTCCCACCCCATCGACGCCGCGAAGTCGATAAATTCTCGAATCTTAGCGTTCGAAATCTCGCGACCGTTTTTCGGCGCCCACCAGTCCCAAGCGCTGTTCCCCGGCTCGACCCAAGAGGCGTCGAAGTCGCACGGCGTCGCGACGTTTTCAATAATTCCGGAGTTGTTGATCAAATCGACCGGTTTCTTTCCGAGCAAAACGACGCGCCAAGGCGACTTAGCTTCCGGGCGGCAAACGACGGCGCCGCGTTTGTCGTCGCGCGGAGTCAACCGAAGTTTAATCGTCGTCGGGCTTTGCGGCGACGACGCGAACTGCGCGCCCGCCCAGTCGAGCAAATCGGCTTCGGTCAGCGCCGCGATAAACCCTTTCCCTTTAACGACTAACGGCATACCGACGAACGAATCCGGCTTGACGTCCGAGAGTTTTTTGCGAAGGAAAAACTCCTCTTGCGACGTGTTATACTTCGGATAATAAGTCGCCCAACAATCGAGGTTGGCGCCGAACGCGAACTCGGTTTCGTCGACGTCGAGCGTCAGTTCGTCGAGTCCGTCCTGCTTCGGCACGACGTAACGGAGCGCGACTCCGTCGTCGTAAGCGCGCAAGACGATATTCCACTTGCGGTTAGGCTCGGCGACTTCTTGCAGCTCGAACGTCGTTTCAACGCAGCGGTCGACGTAAACCGAACGCTTCCCAACGGCGCAAGTCCAAGTTTCGTCGACATTTCGGCTCGACTCGCCGACAAGTCGCGACGCCCCGAAACCGATCCCCAACCGCGATTCGCCGACGACCTTCGCGCCGTCGAACGTCAGTTGGTAACTCGCGTAATCGTCGACCGTTACGTCAACTTTAACGGCTTTTTCGGGCGACTCGACCGTCCGCGTCTCCGCAGCCCAAAGCGTCGACGACGCCGACGCCGTTCCAAGCGCGACGCAAAACGCCGCCAACGCTTTATTTAACTTAAACGTTTTCAAGATATTAAATCTCCTAACACAAATCTTATAAAATCGATGTCAATCCCAAATAGCGAAGGACTCCAAATCAATTTTCATTTTCCCTCCGCATTTCGGACATTTCACCAAAACGGCGTCCCAAGAATCGTTCGAATCCTCGTTTTCCAACTTTTCCCAATCGGCCGTTTCTTCAAAATCACAACTTTCGCAATATTGACGCTTAGCGTCATACTTAAGAATAAGTCTCGCCCAATCGCTAAAAGGGTTGCGCGCGTCCGCGCTTGTTTCGTCAGTCTCCGCATCGTCGCATACATCGACGTTATTTGCCGACAAGCGTTTGGCCAATTCGCTTTGCTCGCGCTTCAACCATTCTTCTTTCTCCCAAGCGGTTGTATTATCGCTCGAAAATTCAACAATTTCATTGCAACTCGAACAGCGGACTTGTCTTACGACGCCTCCCCTTCCCCAGTCTAATCCCCCGGGATAAATCGTATGTTCGTAACCGCAATCTTCGCAACGATAAGACGATCTCATTCCCATTTTATGTTCTCCTTTAAGCGCTATTCGGCGTTAGTCGAAACGCAACTCATTGCGCGGAAAACGTTTGGCGAATAGACGCTTTCTCGACGTCGCCGTCGACAATCAGGGCCAAGCGCGTCGGCTTTTTCGGAACGCTCGCGTCGCTTTCGCCGACAATTTTCGTCTCGAAGCGGAGCGGAAGCGCGTTCCCGGCGTCGTCCGTCGCGGCGACCGTCAGCGTCGCTCCGTCGACTTTAAACCGAAGCGTCGTCGAAGGTTGCGTCGTTTCGAGCGTTTCAATCTTCTCGAACGAAACGACCGCCGTCTCGAACGCTCCCTTTTCGCCCGGCTTGAACTCGACCGAGTCGCAAATCTCGACGCCGCCGGAGTTTGCGCCGTCCGCGCGGCGGTATTCGAAAACGCGCTTCGCCAAGGCGAGCGTTTTCACCGGATAAGCCGACGTCAAGTCGATTTCGAAGCGATCGACGTCGTCGCTAAACGTTTTAACGACCTTGCCTTGCGCGTCGCGGCCGGATTTTTGGAGCGTTCCGGCGATTCGCGGAACCGGGTGTCCGAACGAGTTGAGCAGTTCGCCCTCGTAGCGCCGCGAACTAAACGTCCGCGCCGTATAGGTTTCGCCGCCAGGGTCGCGAACGACGAAAACGCTCGTTCCCGGCTTCGCGCCCTTTTCGCCGAGAATCAGCGAGTACGATCCGACGTCGTTATGATTGTGCAACTCCGCGTTATGACCGGCTTTAAGTCCAAGCGCGAAATATTTTCCGGTCGCGTTCGGATTCGGACGACAAATCAAGACGCCGGCGTCCGGAAAGTCGGTTCGGATCGGCAAAGCGTTGGCGGCGTTTGAGTTAGCGACGGCGTTCGCGTTCGTCGGGAAAACGACTTCTTTATCGAAGCCGAACGACGTCGTTTGAAGCAAATCGCCGAGCCCGAAATTCGCGTCGAGCCCGCGCTTTTCCGCGTCGACGTAACCATATCCCTTTAAACGACTTAAATATCCAACGTAAACCGGCGCCGGACGCGCGGTCAGCGAGCAGTCGGCGAAAGCGATAAACTGCCCGTCGGCGATTTCAATCGTCGGCGCGTAATCGAGAATCGCGCGTATCTTAGGAAATCTAAAGAAATCGAGCTTGCCGCCGGTCGCGTTACGAACGGTAGCTCCCAAAAGCAAGTAATTGCCGAAGCCGTAATTCCAATACCCGAGCCCTTCGGAACAGTAACCGTCGTTCGTAAAGCCTTTCATAAACTTCGTTTCCGAGAAGTAATCGGCGGCGGCGACAAAGAAAGCGCGACGCTCTTTCGACTCGACGACGTTCAGCGCGGCGGCGATCGTCCCGGCGTGGCACACGGCGCTCCAGTTATTCTCGGTGCGAATCCACCACATCCGCTTATGCGACTTCACCAAAACCGAATCCTCGTAAGGCTTTAAGATACGCTTTTCGATTTCGCTAATCGTTATCGCAACCGTTTCCGGCTTCAACTTATCGCGGTGCAAATTGACGGCGATCGCGGCTTCGGCCCCGGCGAGCGTCGAACCGAGGTCGCTGTAAATCGCTTTGCCGTCATAAATTTCGGCGCCGTGGTCGTGCGCGGGCAGAACCCAGGAACGGAGCGCGCAAAATTCGACGAGCGTCGCGTCGAGCGCCTCGACGAAGCGGCCCTTATTTTCCAGCGCTTCAGCCAACGCAAACGTTGTTATCCTTCGTGTTAAGCGACCGTATTCGCGCTGATAATTCGAGCGATTCCCGTTGCGGTAATACTCCTTATAAAGCTCCTCGGGAAGCGCGGGCGACTTTTGTTTCAACGCGCTCTCGGCGCTTTTAATCGTTTGTTTGCCGGAGTTTGTCGACGCCAACAGCTCCCAACGTTCGCGGTCGCCGATATTTGCGATTCGCGTCGTTCCGTCTTCCAGAAGCGGCGCGACCGCCTCCGCTCGCTTAAAAATCGCGTCTTTTTCGGTTTCAGCGGCAAAAAGCGACGTCGCGTAAATCGTCGCCGCCGACGCCGCGAGCGCGACCGTCCAAGCCGTCCGACGCGAAAAACGCCGACCGAAGCCGCCGTCGCGACCGTTTTTTGCAAAAAATCGAGAAAAATTCATTGCGTCCCCCTTTTGGCGTCGCGCGGACGCCGTATAATATCGAGCAAATGGACTCCGTCGACGCTCCGACGCCGACGCGCCCCCATTATACCAAATCGCGCCGCCGTTCGCAAACGTTTTCGCAAAAAAATTTCGATTCGACTTTTTTTGCGCCGGAGCGTTTCCGAACGCGTCGCAACTTATTTTTTTAACAAGACTAACGTTCGCCGCGATTCGACGAAAGGAGCCTCCGATGACCCAAATCGGCACGAAATGCGTTCAAGCCGGTTACCGCCCGCAAAACGGCGAGCCGCGCCAAATTCCGATCATTCAAAGCACGACCTTCCGTTACGAATCGAGCGCCGCGATGGGCAAACTCTTCGATTTGGAGGCGTCCGGCTACTTCTATTCGCGCCTGCAAAACCCGACCGCCGACACGGTTGCGGCGAAGATTTGCGAGCTGGAAGGCGGTACGGCGGCGATGCTTACGTCGTCCGGGCAAGCGGCGAATTTCTTCGCGGTTTTCAATATTTGCTCCGCCGGCGACCACGTCGTCGCGTCGTCGGCGATTTACGGCGGCACCTTCAACCTCTTCGCCGTTACGATGAAGCGGATGGGAATCGAGTTCACGTTCGTGAAGCCGGACTGCTCCGACGAGGAACTCGAAGCGGCGTTCCAACCGAACACGAAAGCGGTCTTCGGCGAAACGGTCGCGAACCCGGCGCTCGCGGTTCTCGATATTGAACGTTTCGCGCAAGTCGCGCATTCGCACGGGGTTCCGCTCATTATCGACAACACGTTCCCGACGCCGGTCAACTGCCGACCGTTCGAATGGGGCGCCGATATTGTTACGCACTCGACGACGAAGTATATGGACGGGCACGGCTCGCAAGTCGGCGGCGCGATCGTCGATTCCGGCAAGTTCGACTGGACGGCTCAAAGCGAGAAATTCCCGGGACTTACAACGCCGGACGCGAGCTATCACGGGATCGTTTATGTCGAAAAATTCGGTCAAGGCGGCGCGTTCATTACGAAGTGCGTCGCTCAACTGATGCGCGATTTCGGCGCGTCCCCCGCTCCGATGAACGCGTTTTTGCTGAATTTCGGACTCGAGTCGCTCCACTTGCGTATGAAGCGGCACTGCGAAAACGCGCAGAAAGTCGCCGAGTTTTTGGAAGCGCGTCCGGAAGTCGCCTGGGTCAATTACGCCGGACTCAAAAGCAGTCCTTACTACGAGTTGGCGCAAAAATATATGCCGAACGGAACTTGCGGCGTCGTGTCGTTTGGTCTCGTCGGCGGTCGCGACGCGGCGGAAGTTTTTATGTCGAAACTGCAAATCGCTCAAATCGCGACGCACGTCGCGGACGCTCGCACTTGCGTTCTTCACCCGGCGAACGCGACGCACCGTCAACTGTCGGAAGCGGAACTCGAAGCCTGCGGCGTCGGCGCGGACTTGATTCGCCTCTCCTGCGGTATCGAAGACGCGGACGACCTGATCGCCGACCTCGCGCAAGCGCTTGAAACTAAGTAATATTCCAGTTTAGCGCAAAGAAAAACGCCGTTTCGCTTTTTTGGCGGAACGGCGTTTTTTATTTTCTTCGGGGCGCTCGATTACGGCGTCTTAGTCGTTCGCGGACAACACGACGAACGCGATCGCCAACGTTTTACAATGCGTCAACGAAATTTTCGCGTCGACGACGCCCAATTTGTCGGCGACTTTTTTCGCGCCGCCGGTCAAAAAAAGTTGCGGCGCGCCGTCCGGACGGTTGACCACTTCAACGTCCGTCCAAGAAATTCCGGACGCCCAGCCGGTTCCCAACGCCTTTAACGTCGCCTCTTTAGCCGCCCAACGCGCCGCCAACGACTCGCCAAAATTGCGTTTTTTGCGCAAACAATATTCGCGCTCGCGCTCCGTAAACACCCGTTGCAAAAAGGTTTCCGGAAACCGCTCGTAAAGTTTTACGACGCGCTCAATCTCCGCCGCGTCCGTTCCAATTCCAACGACTCGCATCGTTTCGCTCCCAAGTCGCGAACGCCGTTTGTTAAGAAAGGACGCCCGCCAACGCTAACTTACTTTAACGCAACAACTTAACGAAATCGTCAAACGCTCGGCAAGAGCAGAAAACCGACGGCGAAAATTCCCGCGTCGATCAAACCGTGGCTCAACCAAGCGCCGTAAATCGAGTCGTAGCGGCGATATATCTCCTGCCAAACGAGCCCGCCGATAAAAACGCCGAACGAGCAAATCCAAGTCGCCGGTTCGCGGAACCCAAAATAAACGCCCAAAAGCAAGACGTGGTGCAACATAAATCCCGCGTTGGCGATAAGCGACGCCGCGACATAAGGGACTCGCTCCGCTAAACGACCAAACGTAAACCACCGCCAATAATACTCTTCCAGCCCGGAATGAACGATCGAATAAAATATCGTCAACAAAATAAACGCGCTCGGCGTCGCCAATCCCAACGGTTGCAAACGCCCGAGGAGTTCTTCGCGCAAATTGTCGACAAGGGGCTTAAACGTCCCCGGCTCTTTCGTTAAATACATACCGATAAAGAAGATAAGCAAACCGACGACGGCGCCGAAAATCCCGCCCGCCGCCAAACCGCGACGATTCGGACGGCGAACCAGCCAACGCGTCTGCAACACAAACGCCGCGATAAACGCCGGAAACGCAAATTGCAACGTTTTGCCCGCGACGAAAACGTATTTCGAAAAATTCGGCATAAACCGTTCGCCGAAAATGAAATACGCCCAAGTCAAAAGCGACGGAAAGAACAGCGCGAACGCTAAAACCATTATATTACGACGTCGCGTCAAACGTTTGCGTTCCCGCTCTTCGGCGCGTTTTTCTCGACGTTTTTTGGAGGAAAAACCCAACATTGCCCACCTTCAACCGATTACGTAAAGCGTTTTTTTACAACATTTAAAACGCGACGTTTGCCGCGCCGTCGACGCCGACGCGGCAAACGTCGCGAGTAACTTCGCCGCGTTTAAAGACTTCGGAAAGCGTCGGCGGCGACTTCGATCGTTCGATCGACCAATTCGTCAGAGTGCGCGACGCTAGTAAACATCGCTTCAAACTGACTGCACGGGAGGTAAACGCCGCCGTCTAAGAGTTTCCAGAAAAATTTCGCAAATTTTTGAGTGTCGCAACGCGACGCGGACGGCCAGTCGACGACGGCGGCGTCCTCGGCGCCGAGGAAAAAGAGCGTCGCCATTCCGCCGCAACGCTGAACCGAAACCTTGACGTCGGCGGCTCTTGCGGCTTGCGACAAACCGTCGGCAAAACGCGCGGTCGTCCGCTCGATCTTCGCGTAAAACTCGGGGTCTTCGTCGAGCGCTTTCAACGTCGCGATCCCGGCGGCGGTCGCGAGCGGATTTCCGCTTAACGTCCCGGCTTGGAATACTTTACCGCAAGGAATCACCGCGTTCATAAACTCCGCTTTGCCGCCGTAAGCGCCGACCGGAAGTCCTCCGCCGATCACTTTGCCGAGCGTCGTTAAGTCAGGGTCGATTCCGTAAACCTCTTGCGCGCCTCCCTTTGCGACGCGAAAACCGCTCATTACTTCGTCGAAAATCAGAAGCGCCCCGGCTTTTTTCGTCTCGTCGCGAAGCGCTTGCAGGAACTCCGGTTTTCCCGGAACGCACCCCATATTTCCGGCGACCGGCTCGACGATGACGCCCGCGATTTCGGCGCCGCGTTCGGCGAACGTTCGTCGCACGGCGTTGACGTCGTTGTATTCGAGAAGTATCGTATCCGACGCCGTTCCGGAAGTTACGCCAGGCGAGTTCGGCACGGAAAGGGTCGCCGCCGCGCTCCCCGCCGCGACGAGCAGGCTATCGACGTGCCCGTGATAACAGCCGATAAATTTGACGATTTTGTCGCGCCCGGTATAGCCGCGCGCCAAGCGAATCGCGCTCATCGTCGCTTCGGTGCCGGAGTTGACAAGGCGTACTTTTTCTATCGACGGAACCAGCTTGACAACCAGTTCGGCAAGGTCGTTTTCCGCTTGCGTCGGCGCGCCGAAACTCGTTCCTTTAGCGATACTTAACTTCAACGCCTCCACAACGCGCGCGTCGGCGTGCCCGAGAATCATCGGGCCCCACGACAACACATAGTCAATATAACGATTGCCGTCGACGTCGAAAAGAAAGGGCCCTTCCGCTCGGTCGATAACGACGGGCGCGCCGCCGACGCCGCCGAACGCTCGCGCCGGGCTATTGACGCCTCCGGGAATCAACGTTAAGGCTTTTTCGAAAACTTGCCGACTTTTTTCACGATTCATCTCGACCGTCCTAACCTCGCTAAAATAACGTTTTAAATAACGTCGTTCATTCAAAACCGCGCGCGACGTTTCGCCGCTTAACGACGCTTTTCTTAAGTATACTCGAAGTCGGCGAAATCGCAAGGGGCGCCGCGATTTCGCGCCAAAATCGGAAAACGCTCGCGCCGCCGCTTCCCAACGCGCAAAAATTGGGTACAATGAAGGGAAAACCGCCGCCGTCCTTCTTTGCCAATCGCGTTTTGGAGAAAACCGATGAAAAAAAAATCCGTCTCCGGCGCCGTCGTTCCGCCGACGCTCAGAAATCGCGTTCTTGCGGGACTTAGCGTCGAAGTTCCCGAAGGCGAAGTCCGTTCGTTTTTTAGTCGCGACGGACGTTTCGCGCTTTTGACCGACGCGTCCGACGCAAGCGATCGTTCTAACGAAATATACGTCGAATTTTCGGAAACTTCCCCGCTCCGTTTACCGCTCGAAATTTATATGGGACGACGCCGCGTCGTCGCCGGAAATTGGCGAACCGACGTTTGGGCAAACGATAAAAAGCTCGACGCAACCGGCCCTTGGCAAACGCTTTGCGAAGAAATCGATAACGACGGCGCGTTCGTCGAACGCCTTTTGCCGTTGTCCGAAGAGCGTTCGCTTTCTCGCCGACTATTCGTCGCTTTCAAAGAAAAACTTTTCTTAAACGTCGACGTTTTATACGGTTCCGACGCCGAACGCGCCGCAGACGAACCTCGTTTAGGCGCAAACGTCGCAAGCGACAAGGCGCCGTCGATTCTCCGCGTTCGCACCCTTTTTCCGCTCGATTTCGCCGAAACGTCCGTTTTGCAAGCCGATACGTTCGGCGAAGTCGCGTTTTACGACGCCGCGTCCAATTCGGCGCCGACCGCCCGCGTTTTTTCCCTCTCGCCTAACGAACGGCAAGCGAACGCAACCTCCGGAACATTCGTCTTCAAAACGACTTACGGCGGCGTCTTAGAAACGTCGGCGCAACGCGCGGGCGGCTCCGTTTGCGTCGCGACGCTTTTTGACTGGAACGCAAATCGCGCGACAAGGCCGGTTAGCGTCGGCGTCGCGACGGTCGGCGAAGACTTGCGAGCGGTCGACGACGGTCGCGCGGTCGGGCGGCAAATTTCGCTCGGGCGCGAGCGTTACATCTTGTACGTTTCAACGTCGCGCCGTCCGGCGATTCGGTCGATTTTGAGCCGCAACCTCTTGTCGGACTTTATGTTCGGTAAATTTTTCGTCGGACGCGGCGTCGAACCGCTCGTCGACGTCGAAATTCCGGAAGATTTTTAGCGCGAGGCTAGAACGCAACCGTCGCTCGAAGTCCGGGCGCCCAAACGACTTCCGCTTCGCCGTCGCCGCCGACGCCGTCGATCCACTGTAGGGACGGCGTCGCGGAAAAGTATTTATTCACTTGAAACGAGTAATAAAGTTCGAAGTGGTTTTCGTCGACCGCGCCTTCGTTAAGCGTCGCGAACTCGTCGCTTACATAAGTAATCCCGTACCCGAAACCAAGAATATCGTCCGGTCGCTCTTCGCTGAACGAATGGAGTTCGAAACCGCCGGTTAACGTTCGGTCAAACTCGCAACATTCGCCGTTTTGTTGACCGTAACGTCCCCAAAACCCGACGTATTTCGAAATTTCTTGGTCGAACGAAAGCCCCCAACCGTCGTTGACGAGGTCGTCCCGAGTTCCGTCGAGCGACTCGCGCGGCGTAAAATTCGCCGTAACGTACCCTCGATACGTCCCTTGGAGTTCGCCGATTTGAACGCGTCGGTCGATTTCGGCGATCGCGACGCCGCGACTGAACATCTCGACGCAATCGCGGTCGGACTCGCTGTAACCAACGCCAAAATGCCACTTATCGTTCGGTTCCCACCAGATTTGTCCGCCGAGCGCGTTCGCCGGACACTCGAACGTTAAGTTGTTGACGAAAGCGTCCGAGAGGAATTGACAATATTCGTCGTTCGCGTAAGCGTTCGTATCGAAGTCGCTTGTTAAATCGAGATAGCCGACGCGCGCTCGCCAACGGTCGCCGTCGCCGAACTTACGCTCGTACCATAACTGGTTCAGATAAGTGTTCCGCGTCGCCCCGCTCGCGGCGTTGAACCCGCAAAAAGACGGAACGCGAGCGCCGAGCCCGTCGCCCATCCCGACTTTAAAGGTCGCCCGCATCGAGTCGCGCTCCGTAAGTTCCGCGAACGCTTCGACTTCGACCATCAGCGAACCGTCGATCCCGGAGTCGTTCGCGTTGAAATCGGACTGCTGCCCGACGGCGGTAATCGTCGCGCCGAGTTCTAATTTGTCGAGCAAAACGCGAAACGCCGACGCTTCCTCGACGTGCTTTACGTGCGTTTCGCGCGTCTCGGCGCCGCGAGCGCGCAAGCTGTAACCGGCGTTCGCTTCGTCCGCCTCCTCCGTCGCCAACGCTTCCGCGTCCGCTTCGCTCGGCGTTTCTTCCGCGAGAACCGGTTCTTCGAACGCCGCTTCTTCGCCGTCGTAAGCGTCAATTTCGTAAAGACTTGCTTCTTCAACCGCCGGCGTTTCCCAATCGGCCGCCGGGGTCGCGCCCCAAACAAGCGACGCCGCGCCCGTCGAGAAGATCAAGCCGCTTAATATCGCGACGCGTTTAGCAACTTTCCGTCGCTTTTCCAACGTTCGCCCTCCTCGTTTCGCTCGTTTTTTAACCGCTTTAATCATTGTCTTAACTGAATTTAATGTTTTTGCGAAGAGAACGCCGAACTCTGTTTTGACCGAAATTTCGTCTCCGTCGCGACGGCGCATCGCGACAAGAACGCCTTTCAGTTTTTCAGGAAAAAACGAAAGTTAGGCTTATCTTCGTCATTTTTACGCGCCCCTCTTCAGAAATTTTATGAAGTTTTTTCAGATTTTAACGACTTTCACCTTTTTCAGCGATTTACTCTTTTTTCTCAAAAGACGTAATACTTAGAATTTGCCGACATCCCGCCCCGGCTTGCGCTCCGCTAAAAAAGACGTATAATTAACTGACCTTTTCGCAAATTGACCACCTTGCGCTCAACAACCGACGAGCGCCCGTTCAAAGCCGGCGGTAAACGGCGCGTTTTCAAGGAGTTGCAACAATGCCGCTCGAATCTTTATTGACGGCGACGACGGCGGTCGTCGGGCTGTGCGCCGCGTTTTTGATTGGCGTTTCGAAAACCGGCGTTCCCGGCGTCGGACTTTTCGCGTGTTTGCTGATGATTTCCGCGTTTTCCGGGCGGGAGATGTTCGCCTCCGGGGCGGTCGTTCCGCTCCTGATTCTCGGCGACGTCGCGGCGGTTTGGTTTTATCGTAAAGACTGCGATTTCAAGCTGTTGCGGCGACTTTTTACCCCGGTCGGCGTCGGTCTGCTCGGCGGCGCGGCGGTTATGTGCTTTATGGACAACGCGCAATTCAAGCTGACGGTCGGGATTTTGGCGACGTCGATTCTGCTTTTCGAGTTCGTTCGCAAACGTCTCGGCTGGACGCAAATCTCGACAAGCGCGCCCTTTAGAATCGGATGCGGAACGCTCGCCGGGTTGACGACGATGCTCGGCAACGCCGCGGGCGCGGTTTCGGCGGCTTATTTCGCGTCGCAAAATCTTGACAAGCAACGCTTTATGGGAACGAACGCGGTTTTCTTTTTCGTCGTTAACGTCAGCAAAATCCCGCTTTTGCTCGCGGCGACGGCGATCAAGTCGAACCTCGGTTTTGAAGCGGTCGACGCGCAAATGATGAACGGAACGACGTTTATGTTAACGCTCGTTTTCGCGCCGGGTCTTCTCGTCGGAGCTTTTGTCGGTCGGCGGCTCTACCGTGCGATTCCGGAGCGTTTTTTCGTTCCTTTCGTCTTGATTTTAAATATGTTAACGGCGCTCCAAATTTTAATCTCCGCGGCACTCAGTTAAACGCCTTTCTCCTTGGCAACGACGCGACGTCAAATATCGTTAAACGTCGTCGCGTCGCTTAACGACAAAAAAAGCGTCCGACGCTAAACGCCGAACGCTTCGCTCGTTACGCGACGACGGTTCGCTCAAAAACGCGAGGCGCCGCCGTTATTGCGACCTAACGTCATTCAATGCTAAACTCAAACTCGCAATACTTTTCGCGGTTCCAAGCGTTCGCTTGGGTCGACGGCGAAATCGCGAAGAGCGGCGAGAACGTTCGCACCTTCACCGTCTTCATATCCTTCGAAAATTCAAGGAGTTGCAACCAACCGTCGCCGCCGTTCCCTTCCCAGCCGCCGCCCATCGCCTGCGTGTCGAACAGGAGTTGCGACGCCGTTTTGCCGGCGGCGTTTTTGTCGACGCGGAACCCCGTGCAGCCCTCCATATTGTCGGCGGTCGAGTGGTGCCCGCAGACCACAAGTCGAATATTCGTCGAGGGTTGCACGAGCTTTTGCCAAATCGTTTCGCCGGCCGCGCCGCCCGCTTTGCTGAGACCGTACCCTTCTTTAACGTCGCGTTCAAGTCCCGCCGTGTAAGGTCTTAGATAGGAATGCGTCAACACGATCCCAAAATGCTCCGCGTACTCCGGTCGAGCGAAGAGCGCTTTCGCCCATTCGAGCGTCTCCGGTCGCGGCGCGAACTCGAGCGAAACGACCAAAATCTTCTGCCCGCCGGTTCCTTCGAACTCGTAAGCGGCGTTCTCTAACGTCTTTTTACCAAACGTGTTAGGAAAACATTCGACGACGACGTCCTTCCAAAGCGGGTTGCGCTCCATCGGGAAAAATTCGTCGAAAAGCGAGTCGCGCGTCTCGGACGAGCGGACGCCGTAATGCGTTCCTTCCGGGAAAATATCCGGCCCGTAGTCGTGGTTGCCGGTGCAGAGGACATAAGGAACGACGCCGTCGAGCCGTTCGAAAGCGCGCGAACACGACGTCCACATCTGCCGCCCGGTTTGGTTCGCGAACTTGCCGTCCGCTTTTTGCAGGCCGTTCGACTCAACTAAGTCGCCTACGCAAAGGACTTGGCGAATCGCAAGCGCGTCCTTATTTTCGGCGATCCACGCGGTCATCAGCTCGAAAATCCCCTGATTGCGACCGTACCGCGAGTACGCTTGCGGGTCGGGAATCACGACCATCGTCCAAGCGTCTTTTTCTTGAAGCGCCGGAGCAACGTAAGTCGCCTTGTTTTCAGCGTTTTGAGCGACGACGTAAGAGGTCGACGCGGCGCCGACAAACGTCGCCGACGCCAAGACGACAAAAAAGAAATTACGCAACGATTTCAACATCATCAAAACCTTTCCAAAACGAAACGCTTGCAATAAACGCCGCTCCACGCAAGCGACGCCAAGTTGCCGCGTTATGAAAATGATACCCGATTTTCCGCAAAATTTCAAGCGGCAAGCGGCAAAAGTTACTTTTTTCTCCGATTTTATCGATAATATTGGTCTAAATGCGCCTGCAAACCGACGTCGAGACTCGACAAAATCTTTTTTTCAGGTAAAATAACGAACGCTCCGCCCTAAATTTGAACCTCGGAGCGTTTTCAACGTCGCGCATCGCTTCCCTCTCCAACGAAAGACGTTTTATGCCTCGCTCTTCCAACGCCCCGCTTCCCCCCGACGCTTTACCCGCCGCCCTTGTCGACGTTAACTCTCCGATTCGGAGTGTTTTAGCGTTTATCGTCGCTCTTGTTTCGCCGCAAAACCGCAAAGCGACGATTATCCTTTGTTACGCCGTTTTCGCGTTGACGCTTTGGAAATACCTGCCGTCGGCGCCCCGTTTCGCCGATCCGGAAACAGGAAAATGCGTCGTCAACGAACAAACGTTCAAAATCGATAATATCGGCGTCGTTTTCGGAAATTCAAACGCCGTTTCGGAACCGCTAAACTCGACGGAATCGTTAAATTCGACGCCGATTAAACCGCTCGACGGAACGTTAACCGCCGAAACGACGCCGCTCCGCTTTCTTTGGGGCGCGCGCAAACATTGGGCGGCGTTCTTCTTGATGGGCGTTTTCCCGATGTTGATCGTCAAGTTTGTATTCCGCGAAAAATTAAGCGATTACGGCGTCTGTTGGGGCGAACGAAAGCGAACGATTCTCTCCTTTTTGACCTTGGCCCCGATTTTCTTCGCGGTCGGTTGGGCAAGCGGGTTAGGCGATAGCGGTCGCGCGTTTTATACCGTTTATCCGTATAATCCGGCGGCGGGCGTCTCTTGGAACGCGCTTATTTTGCATTCGATTTCTTATTTTTGTCTCTATTATTTCGCTTGGGAATTTATGTTTCGCGGCTTTTTGCTTCGAGGACTCGCGCCGACGACCGGGTTTTCGACGGCGATTTGGATTCAAGTCGTTATTTCGACGGCGCTTCACTTCGGGCACCCGGCGTCGGAGACGTTCGGTTGCGTCGCGGGCGGGCTTCTTTGGGGCTTCTTTGCGCTCCGAACTCGTTCGATTTTCGCCGGTTGGGGCCAACACGCGCTCCTTGGAATCGCGCTCGACTGGAGTTTGATTCTCGCCGCTTGCTAATCCCGCCGACGCGTTTTTTTTCAACGCCGACAACCCCTAAAACGAACGATCGCAACGAGTTAACGCCGCGACCGTTTTTATTTCGCCGCCGAGTTTTATCGCCGCCGCTTTTGTCGCGTCGACCTAAACGCCGACGCGACAATCGGTTAACGCAACATTAGCGTTCTCGTTTCAAGAACGTCCAATCGTCGACGAGCCCTTCGAGCGACGGCGGGAGCGCGTTTTCTCGACGCTGAAAAACACCGCGAAGCCGCCCGTCGGCGCGACGCCAAATCGCGACGTCGACCGGGTCGTCGCCGATTTCCGCGTCCGAAACCTCAACTGTTAACTCGCCGATTTTCAGCGACTTAAGCTCGGCCGCCGCGACCGCGTTCAACGTCCCGTCCGCGTCGAACCGAACCGCGAAAACGCCGTTCGCGTCGACCGAAATCGGCGTCGAGTCGCGCCCGTCGGCAAGTCGAACGGTCGCGCCGTCCAACGCGATCGGGTCGCCTAACGCGTTCTCTTGCGCCGCAATCCAAACGACCGTTCCGTCGATAAAGCGCGACGTTGAAACGAGTTGCGGCCGACTCGAACGCTCCTCCGGAACCGAAAACGCCGTTTCGTCGACCTTCCAAGGCGTTTGCGCTTCAACCTTTGCGGTCTTCAACGCGGCGATTATTTCGGCGGCAAGCGCGTCTTTCTCGTCGGCGCTCGCGTCCGCTTTGATTTCATCAATTTTCGTTTTACAATTCTTCCCAGTTTGTCCGGCAAGCTCTTTCAACGCGGCGAAGTCGGCGGCGTCCGCGTCGTTTTCGCCCCAAAGAACCAACGCCGAATATCGCTGCGGGCCGTATTGCAAATACCCGTCGTCGCTCAACTTCCAACGTTTTTCTCCGGCTTGCGTCGTCGACGTTATTTCGTCGACCGGAATCAAGTCAGCCGGAAAACCCGCCGTCGAGAAGCGGTCGCAAAGGTCGACGCCGACTTTCCCGAAACCGGGTCGCAGCGGATTCATCGCGCCGAACCGCCCGAAAACAACCGCGACCGGCGCGTCGAGCGGAGCGTCCGAAATCAAGCTCAACGTCCGAATTTTCGACCGAATCCGCGCGACGCCGCCGTCGTCGACAATCGGCATAAGTCGTTTGTCGATCGGATGTTGCGGCGAGTTTTCGTCCTGCGGATAAATGTTGTGAATGTGAACGCGCCCGCCGGACGCCGCCGCCGTCCAATGTTCAAAAATATACGCCGGAACCTGCCGCGCGTAAAACATATTGATCCAATGCGAATCGGTCGCCTTCGCCAACGAATTGCGGCAGCAGAACGGAACGTACTCGTCCGACTGCGCGAAATCGCGAGGCGCCTTCCACCACATCACGCCGTTTTTGCGCATTTCGAGCGTATTCGGGAACGGAAACCAAGTGCAATGAACGCCGACGAACGCGTCCGGGCCCCAAATTTCTTTCGTCGTTTGATAATTTTGAATTTCATACCGCAAAACACGGTCGGCGCAAAACCGATTGAAGCGGTCGACCGCCGCGATTCGTTCCGCTTCCCGCCCGGCTTGCGGTCGAAACGCCAAAAAGAGGTCGTCGATAAGATCGCCAGAACCGTTAGAATCGCCCGCCTCGAACGCCGCCGAGTAAGCGCGCCGCGTCGCTTCGGAGTACCAAAAATCGTTCAGCCGGTTTTGCCGGTCAAACGACGGCGGGAACCCCCATTCGTCCTTCGCGACGCCGAGCGCCGGAACGTCGCGGTACTGTTCGTAAAGTCGCTTTTCGAGTTCGAGCGTTTCGTCGGCGAAAATATCCGGGCAAGAGTACCGAAACGCGACCGCGACCGCCAAAAAGTCGCCGCCGTTCGCCGATTTTTCCTTACCCGCCGACTCCGCCGCGCTTTCCCCGTTTGCCGATTTTACGTCGTCGAGCGTCGCCAAGTCAACCGGAACGCCAAAACGGTTGCGACTCGTCGCGTCGACGAAATCGGTTCGATTCTTTTCGAGCGGAGCGTTCGTCGTCGGAACGTTAAACGCCGCCGAAACGTCGACGAGCGAACCCGGCTCGACCGCGCCGTCGGCGTTTTTGCAGTACCGCCAAGCCTTGACGAAGCGAGCGCCGCGAACGTAAAAGGGCCGAGCGCCCGCGTAATGGTCGTTCAAATTCGGCGCTTCGAAGGTCAATTCGCCGCGCCCGCCCGCTTCGCCGAGCGTTCGCAAGTCGAGTTCTTTGAAGTAAATACGTTCCTGCGACAAATCGGGTCGCGCCGCTTCGAAGTCGTATCGGGCGATCCGCAGGTCGACGTCGAGAATCGCGCCGACGCCCTGTTCGCGCGCATATTCGACCGCTTTTTTGGTCGCTGCGACGGCGGCGTCGTTTCCGTCGAAACGCGGCAAACTCCGGAGCGTTATCGTCAACGCGTCGAAAGCGCCGGTCGGCTCGACGGCGTCGAAAAGCGTTCGGTAATCGTCGCCTTCGACGTTAAATCCCCAAAAACAGCCGAAATCGGGCGCAAGTCGCAACCCGTCGAGCGTCTTCGGAAGCCGCCCGGGCGCCGTCGGGTTCAGCGGTTCGCAAGCGCGACCAAGTTTAGCGGTTTTAGCGGTTCCGGCGATTTCAACGCTTTCGCCGCCGTCGCCGGGTTCGACGGAGTCGAGCGTCGGAACGCTCTCGGCGCTCCAAACGGGAATTTCACTCGCGCTCCAACCGCCGAACGCCGCCGACGCGACGACCGCTCCTGCCCAAACGCGACGCGTTTTCGTTTTATTTCTCTTCGACGTCATCGTTTTCTCCTTATATTAATATTAATGACAAAATCGCCGAATTTCGCCGCCGACCGCCGTCCGCGACCGCTCCGACGCCGCCATTATACCAAATCGCGTCGCGTTTCTAAAGTCGCCGTCCCCCGACGCGCCGTTTTTTTTTTCGCGAAACTTAACCGCGCTTGCGTTCGTTTCGCCGTCGACCGTCGCCCAATTTTCGCCGCCGTCTTTATCTTGCGCAACCGACAAATCCGTCTTTTTCCCCGCAAAACCGCCTTTCTTCCTAAAACGCCAAGGTTTCGCTTCCGCGCCGACCAAATCGCGCCAACTTCCCGACGTCGCGAAAAAAATTCTTAAAAAAAAGGCTAAGACGCCCAAAAAACGCCAAACTGCTCTTTACACGAACCGGAAAAATCGTCAAAATCCTCGCAACGATGAAACGCGCCGCATTCCGCTTAATCGCGCCCTTGCTTCGCGCCGATTTTGGCAAACATCGCTATTTCGCGTCAACGCTCGTTAAAATCGGCGTAATCCGCGTTTCCTAACGAATAAAATACGGCCCCGCGCCCGTCGGACGCTTTCAACTCCGCCCCGCGGCTCGCCCTCGATTATCGACGTATCCAGGAGAATTCAAAGTGAAAAACGTTCGCACGCTCACTCGCTCGCTTCTTTGCGCCTCGCTCTGCTTGGTTTGCGGTTTGGCCGAAGCTCAACAACCCGCCGCTCGTCAAGCCGCCCCGAACGCCGCCGCTTCGCGCGCCGCCGCCCAACCGGTTCGTAACCTCCTCGTCGGCGTCATCGACGTGCGCGCCGTCATCGAACGCCACCCGAGCGTCGCCGACCAAATGCCGGCGTTGGTCAAACGTCTGCAAGCCGAAGAAGGCAAACTGATGAAAGCTCGCCAAGACGCCGACAAAGAAATCGCCGGCGTCCAAGCGGAATTTGAAGTCGGTTCGCAAGAATATACCGAACGCACCCGCTCCATTCGCGAAAAACTTACCGCCGCCGGTTTCGAAGCGCAAGAGGCGCAAGAAGCGATCCTCGCGGAACGCACCAAACTCCTTTATCAAGCGTACACCGACGTGCAAGAAGCGATCAAAATCGTCGCGCAACAAAACGGCGTCTTGATCGTTCACTCGAAGATTAAGTTCGACGCCGCCGGCAAGGTTCCGGAAGAAGTCGTCGCGCTCCAAGAAGCCGACCAAAACCCGATCGTTTGGAACCGTCCGGAATGCGACATCACCGACGCGGTCATTAAACAACTTGCCGTGAAAGTCGGCGAACCGAAGACGCAAGCTCCGGCGCAAACCGCCCTTTCG
>JAGBDD010000226.1 GCA_017937685.1 Thermoguttaceae bacterium
CGCGTCGCCGAAAACGCCCCAAAACAACGTCGGACGCGGCGAAACGAACGCCTCCAACGTCGCCGCGCCGCAAAAGAGCAGAAACGCCGCGACCATCGCCGGAGACGCTTTAATCGCCGCCCGACGCGCCGAGTCGAGCCGAGCGAAACCGTTCGTTTTAATCAACCCGAACCCGATTCGCATTCCGGCCGCCGCCGACAACACGATCGCCGTCAACTCGAACGGCCCGTGCGCGGTCGTAAATTCGGCGAACCGCGCCGCGACCTCCGCCTCGACCGCTCCGCTCGACATATACCCGAACGAAACGCCGAGCGCCGCCGCGTTGAACGCTAAAATATACAGCCCCGGAAACGCGAACAGCGCCCCCAACGCGAAACATTGCAAACCGATCCCGCCGTTGTGTTGGACGTAAAACGCCGCCATCCCGACTCGGTCGAACGCGTCGATTTCGTCGAACGGCTTCGAGTACATTCTTTCTAAATCTTCTAGTTGCCCGTCGCCGACGACGCTCCGCGCAAACTCCGGATTCTTCGCCGCGATCGCCTCGCACGTCCAAAACGGAATCCAAAAGAGCGCGAGCGCCGCCCAAAACGCCGCGTCGGTCAGAAGCCAACGGGGCGCGTCGAAGAAAAAAACGCGTCCGAACGTTTTCAAGTCCCAAGTTTGACGACGGTAAAGGAGGTTGTGCGCGACGCCGACCAAATCGTTCAAATACCGAATCGTCCCCGGCGGCAAACGCCGCGACTCCGCCTGCGCCAAGTCGGCGCACGTCGTTCGGTACAACGCGGCGAATCGAGCGATCGTCGCCCCGTCGCGCGCCGCTTTCGACTTCGCGCTTTTTAGTTCCGCCGCCAACCGTTCCAGCTCTTTCCAATCCGGCTCGCGCTTCGCGATCAGTTCGTCGACCATCGTCGGCTTCCTTGTCTTCTTTATCTTCGTCCCGCGCCGTCGAAACGCAAATTAACGACGCAAAAGACCGTATTCGCAACGCCGTTGATTTTTACTTGATTTCAAAAACACTCAAAAATCAAACCTTCAACCAAAATTCCGTTCCGAAACGGCGACGCTCCCTCGCAACCGATTTCAAAATCGTCGGCGCGCGTTTTCGCCGACCTCTTGATTTTTTTCTCTCCGTTCATTATACTGTCGTCGACGGGAAAAACAAATCGTTTCTCGGAAAGTCGCGCAAATTTTCGTTTCTTTCTTTTCAAAAACGGAACGCGTTCCTATTCTTCTTCGTCAAAGAAACGTTTTCACCTAAAAATTCGGCGCGCTCGTTCCTCGCCGTCGTTAAGGCCAACCCGGAGAATTAAGGAGAACCTAATGGAATCGAAACGTTCCGACGTCGCCGACCGCGCCCAACTTCAAGATCGGCTTCTCGACGCGCCCGCTTACCGCAAAGCTTACCGCGATCCGGAATTTCTCTCCGGTTTCGACGGTCGCGAAGTCCGCCTCCTCGCCGAATACGTCAAACCGGAGCGAGCGTTCGAAAAAGCGGCGATCGGCTCGACCGTCGTCGTTTTCGGGAGCGCTCGCATTTTGCCGCCGGACGAAGCCGCGCGCCGCCTCGAACTCGCCGAACAAACCGCCGCTCAAACGCCCGGCCCCGACGCCGACGCCGCGTTGGCGAAAGCGCGAACCGCCGTTAAACTTTCCTCCTATTACCAAACGGCGCGCGAGTTCGCCGAGTTAGCCGCGACGAAAAACGACGTTTTCAATCGCGAAATCGGCCCGAACGGCCAAATTTGCCCGACGAAACAACGCGAGTTCGTCGTCTGCACCGGAGGCGGCCCCGGCGTTATGGAGGCGGCCAACCGCGGCGCGTTCGACGCCGACGAATCGACGATCGCGCTCAACATCTCCCTCCCGTTCGAACAACGCCCGAACCCGTTCGTTTCGCCGGAATTAAGTTTCAATTTTCATTATTTCGCGATGCGGAAACTGCACTTCCTCCTCCGAGCGAAAGCCCTCGTCGCGTTCCCCGGCGGCTTCGGCACCTTCGACGAACTCTTCGAAGCGTTGACGCTCCGCCAAACCGAGCGAATGCAACATTTGCCGATCGTTCTTTTCGGTCGCGAATTTTGGGAAAGCGTCGTTAATTTCCCGAAACTCGTCGAATACGGCGTTATTTCCCCCGGCGACCTCGACCTCTTCCAATACGCGGAGACCGCCGAGGAAGGCTGGGCGATTATCGAAAAATATTACGCGAACGAAGCGATTCGGCAAAATTAACGGTCGCGTCGACTTTAACGCCGTCCGCCGCTTCGCCTCGTCCGTTCGACGCGGCAAAATCGTTTCGAACGGGCGAACCAAACGCGAATTTCTCGCCAAGACGCGACGAAGCCGCTTCCCTTTCAAGCGAAAAACGGTATAATAAAAGGTCGACGCGGGCGAACCCCGACGCGGTTCCGTCGACGCGTTTCCAACGATTTAGCGCTTTCGACGCTTTAAACCCCAAAGCGAACGACAACGGAAAAACGAACGATGAACTTGATTTCGAAGAATTTCAAAGCTCGCCTTCTCTCGCTTCTTTACGCGCTTCCGATTTTCTTGGCGACGTCGCCGCTCGTCCTCGCCGCCGAAGAAGAGGAGGCCAAGGCTTCCGAACCGGTTTGGGTTCTTAGTTGGGCGGCGTTTATTCTATTCTGCGGCTTGACGATTAGCGTTTGCGTCTTCTTTTCGCGGCGCGTCGAAACGCTGTTGACGAACGAAGAGCAAAAGCAAGTCGGCGCGCTCGCCGCCGAACGTCTCGCCGAACGTCGCAAAGCGGAACGTTTGGCGCGTATGCAAGCCGGACAAAAGAAATCGAACGCGAACTGACTCGGCGCGACGACGCGTTTCCGAACGTCGTTCGAACGTTTAGCCGTTTTTAAGCGTCGAGGTGGTTATGCCGTCCGTTTCGTCCAACGCCGTCGAGAACGAAAGCGCCGAGGAACCGTCGCGGTCGAACGCGGCGCGCTCGGAAGAAGGGCGCGGTATTGCGCTCGCTTTCGCGGCGTTCCTCATTTGGGGTCTTTTCCCAATTTACTTCGACCTCTTGCGCGACGTTCCGCCGTTGGTAACGCTCGCGTTTCGGGCCGTTTTTACGAGCGTTTTGCTTTTGCCGCTCGTTCTTTGGCGCGGCAAGGGCCCGGCGATTCTCGCGACGTTGCGGCGTCCGAAATACGTCGTCGGTTTGGCGATCACAATGGCGGCGACCGCGGCGAGTTGGGGCCTTTTTATTTGGCTCATCTCGGTCGGGCATACTCTTTACGCGAGCCTCGGCAACTATATAAGTCCTTTGGCGAACGTTGTTTTCGGCGCGCTTTTCTTGCGCGAGCGAGCGCGTTTCCTTTCGGCGGTCGCGATTTTTCTCGCGTTCGTCGGCGTCGCGGCGTTCGCGCTCGGCGTCGGGCGGCTCCCTTGGGAGAGCGTCGTCGTCGCGGCGGTTTTCCCGATTTACTCGATTCTTCGCAAGGCGATGGACGTCGATTCGACGACCGCGCTGACGATCGAAACGCTTTTTTCGCTTCCGTTCGCCGCCGCTTACATCGTTTACGCCGGTTATTCGGGCGTTTCGCCGCGTCCCGATTGGGCGACCGATCCTTACTCGCTGACCTTGCTCGTCGGCGCCGGCGCGTTGACGGCGGTTCCGCTCCTCCTTTTCGGCTCGGCGGCGCGACGCGCGAAGCTCTCGACGCTCGGGCTCCTGCAATATTTGACGCCGACCGGGCAATTCCTCTGCGGCGCGTTCCTTTTCCGCGAACCGACGACCGTTTACCAATGGGTCAGCTTCGCGTTCGTTTGGGTCGCGCTCGTCCTTTTCAGCGTCGACCTTTGCCGCGCCGAAAAGTCGAATCGCTCCGCCCCCCCGACCGACGCCGACGCGACGCGGCCCGAACCGCCCGCCGATTCCGCTTGAACGAGCCGTTCGTTTTCGTCCCGTTTTCGTTTTCCCTATTTCCTCCGCCTTCCCCATTTTCGCCGTTAAGGAGCCGTTCCGATGGGAGTTCTTCGCATTCACCCGCCCGTTTTGCTCTTGATCGCCGCGTTCGGCGTTCCGGAAGAGTCGGTCGAAATCGCCCGAAAACGCGCCGAGGAAGAATTTGGGCCGATCGCGCTCGAAAGCGAGCCTTACCGCTTCGGCGACTTCACCCAATATTACGCGAAGGAAATGGCGCCCGATCTTTTGAAACGATTTTGGGTTTTCGAAAACTTAATCGACGCCGCCGAACTCCCGGAAATCAAACTGAAAACGAACGATTGGGAAGAGGAAATCGGCGCGCGCCTCAAAGCGGAGGGCAAAAGCGCCGCCAAGCGTCCGCTGAACCTCGATCCCGGCTATCTCGACCTCGGCAAACTGATTTTAGCGTCGACGAAAGATCACGCGCACCGCATTTACCTCGACAAGGGAATCCTCGCGGAAACGACGCTGATGTACACGCAAAAGCGCTGGGTTTCGCTCCCTTGGACGTACAACGATTATAAAGACGAACAAAGCGTCGCGTTTTTCAACCGTTGCCGCGACTACCTTTACCGACGTTACGAAGAGACCGGCAACCTCGGCCCGCGGCGTCCCGCGCCGAAATAACGCGCCGCTCGCTTCGCGCTTTCTCTTCGGAATCTTCAATCTCGGGTCGAGAAGCGCCGTTCGCGACGGCGGCGCGGCTCCGTTTTCCTTTCGCCGCCTTCGGTTCGCGTCCGACGGCGGCTTTTTTGACGTTCGCTTGCGTTGATCGGCGAACGTTACTCGAAATCGGGCGTCGCTTTTTTCAACAGTTCGGCGAGCGTTTGAATCGCGTCGTCGCGAGTTTTTCGCTCTTTCGCCAACGCGGCGACGCCGGGCAACTTCCGCAACGCGTCCGTCGCGTTGGCGAGCAACGCGTTGGCGAGCGGCGCCGCGAGCGCGTCGTCGTTTTTGTTCATTTTCGAATACTCGTCGCACTCGGCAAACTCGGCGAGGGCTCCCGTCAACCCCGGAACGTCGACGCGTTTCGGTCGAGCGGAAACGAGGGTTTGCGACGAATCTTCGATCGCCTTGCCGCGCGTCTGCAACTTTTGAATCAAGTCAACCGCTCGCGACGTCAACACGACCGCGACGTCTTTGTCGGGTCGAACGGTCAACTTCTTTCCTTTCGGGTCGTACCGTCGATTATAAACCGCCGCTCCGCCGCCCCCTAAAACGCCGCCGATAAACGCTCCGAGCGCGGCCCCGCCGCCGAGCGAAAGTCCCGCCGTTCCGACGTCGACGACCGCCC
>JAGBDD010000227.1 GCA_017937685.1 Thermoguttaceae bacterium
CGTTCGACGCGAACGCGCCGTTTTTCCGCCGCAAGTTTGTCATTATAGAAAGGGCTCTCTAGTGTTGTCGCAAGAACGTTTCGCCAATATCGACCGTATGTTCAATCCGAAGTCCGTCGCCGTCGTCGGCGCTTCGGCGAAAAAAGGCGTCGTCGGAAACGACGTCCTCCTCAACCTGATCAAAGACTTCAAAGGCGCCATTTACCCGGTCAACCCGAAGGGCGGCGAAATCGAAGGTTTGACGGCGTATACCTCGCTCGCGGAAATTCCGGGCGAAGTCGATTTGGTCGTCGTTCTCGTCAACGCGAAATTCGTCCCGGGCGTCGTCGACGACGCGATCGCCAAACAAGCGAAGGCGATGGTCATTATCTCGGCCGGTTTCAAAGAAACGAGCCATGAAGGCGCGGAAATCGAAAAAGCGATGGCCGCCAAAGCGCGCGAAGCCGGGATTCCGCTCGTCGGCCCGAACTGCCTCGGCGTCATCAACGCGGAATGCGGCTTGAACGCCAGCTTCGCGTCGAAAATCTGCAACGAAGGCTCGCTCGCGTTCATTTCGCAATCGGGCGCGCTCTGCACCTCCGTTCTCGACTTCGCCGAAGCTCGCCAAATGGGCTTCAGCAAGTTCGTGTCGTTCGGCAACAAATCGGACGTCAACGAAACGGAACTCCTCGAATACCTCGCCGACGACCCGAAAACGAAGGCGATCGCGATGTATCTCGAAGATATCGCGGACGGCGAAGGCTTCATTAAGATCGCGTCGAAAATCTTCTGGGAAAAGGGCAAAGTCATTCTCTGCTTGAAATCCGGGCGCAGCGCCGAAGGCGCGAAAGCGGTCAGCAGCCACACCGGTTCGCTCGCCGGTTCGGACGCCGTTTACGACGCCATTTTCACGCAATCGGGCGTCCAACGAGTCGACACGATCTCCGAACTTTTCGACCGCGCCGCGCTCTACACGACGCAACCGGCGCCGCAAGGCAAACGCCTCGCCATCATCACGAACGCCGGCGGCCCCGGCATTATGGCGACCGACGCCGCCGTTAAAAACGGTCTGAAACTCGCCGAAATTTCGGAAGAAACGAAAGCGAAACTCCGCGAAGTGATGCCGGCCGCCGCGTCGCTTCGCAACCCGGTCGACGTTCTCGGCGACGCGCACAGCGACCGTTACGAAATTGCGACGAAACTCGTGATGGCCGACCCGAACGTCGATATCGGGCTCGTCGTTCTGACGCCGCAATCGATGACCGACACGGACGTCATCGGCGCGCAAATTCCGGAAGCGGTCAAAGACTGCGGCAAACCGGTCGTCTGCGCGTTTATGGGCGCCGCCGACGTTAAAGAAGGCGTCGACACGCTCGTTTCGAAGGGCGTTCCGAACTACTCCTTCCCGGAAGACGCCGTCGCCGCGCTCGGCGCTTACGTTCGTTTGACCGAGTTCCGCGCGCTCGAAGGCCGCGAATATCTCTCGTCCGCCGACTGCGACCTCGAAAAAGCGAAAGCGATCGTCGCCGATTACCTTAAAGACGCCGACGAAAAATACCTGACGCAAGCCGACTGCCGCGACCTGTTCGCCTGCTACAACCTCCCGCTGCTCGCGAGCGGAATCGCGACGAGCGCCGACGAAGCCGCCGAAATCGTTTCGAAGATCGGCGCGAAAGTCGTCATGAAGGTGATGTCCGCCGACGTCAAACACAAGTTCGACGCGGGCGGGGTCATCCTGAACGTCGACGGCCCGGAAGCCGCTCGCGCCGCTTACGCGCAAATTTACGCGAACGTCGAAAAGAACGTTCCGGGCGCGAAAATCGACGCGATTTTGATCGAACAAATGGCCGAAAAGGGCGTCGAAGTCATTTTGGGTTGCAACCGCGACGCGAAATTCGGCCCGCTCGTGATGATCGGGCACGGCGGCACCTACGCCGAACTTTGGAAGGACGTCGCGTTCCGTCTCGCGCCGATGCAAAAAGTTTCCGCCGAACGTATGGTTCGCCAAATCAAGACGTTCAAGATGCTCGACGGTTTCCGCGGCGCTCCGAAGTGCGACGTCGCCGCGCTCGAAGAAACGCTCCTGCGCTTCTCGACGATGCTCGTCAACCATCCGGAAATCGCCGAATGCGACATTAACCCGTTGATCGTTCACGTCGACGGCAAAGGTTGCTCGGTCGCCGACAGCCGCATTATGCTGCGTCGCGTTAAATAGTTCGCCGAGAACCGTTTGACGACGAAACGTTGAGAGCGCGAACGGCTTCGCTCGACGAAAAGTCGAGCGCGGCGCGTTGGCGTTTCGGGGGCGTTTTGCGTCGTCGAACCGAAGGAACGTCGCGGAAACGCGGCGTTTCTTTATTCTTCTTTCGCCGTTTGGCCGTCGACGTTCCGCAAAAAGGGGACGCGCGAACCGTCGTCGTTTCGCGAGAAAACGAAAAGTCGCGCAAAATTTTGACGGAACGAAAACGATTGCGCCGCAACGGTTAACGCGACGGAACGGACGGAAGAACGCCGAAAATTTTCGGAGAATCTTTTCGATTCTCGATTTTTGCGTATAATTAGGTAAAACGAGCGACGTACATTAATGCAACGGCGAGCGCGCCGCGCCGAACGGGTCGACCGTCGAGGCGACGAGCGGCGTTCGGCGGAAATTTTTCGCTCTTTTCCCACTTTCAGCAACGATTAGGACGACAATGTCTTACGAACAACGTTTTCACTTCGCGGAGCCGATGGCGGCCGGGTATCAGGATTATCAGCGTCAGCGCAATATGACGATCGGCGACCTTCTCTTGGACAACCGCGTCGTTTTTTTGCAGGGCGAAATCACGAGCGCGAGCGCCAACGAGTTGGTGATGAAGCTCCTTTACCTGCAGAGCGCGAACCGTCGCAAAGACATTCATTTTTATATTAATTCGCCCGGCGGAAGCGTTTCCGCGACGTTGGCGATTTTGGACACGATGAACATCCTCTCTTGCCCGGTCGCGACTTACTGCGTCGGCTTGGCGGCCAGCGGCGGCGCGATTTTGCTCGCCGGCGGGACGAAGGGAAAACGCTACGCCCTTCCGCACTCGAAGGTGATGATTCACCAACCTTGGGGCGGCGTCGGCGGACAGGTTTCCGACATCGAAATCCAAGCGAAAGAAATTTTGAAAGATCGCGAAACGCTGAACCAAATTTTGGCCGACTGCACCGGGAAACCGATCGAGCAAATCGCGAAAGACGTCGACCGCGATTTCTACCTCGACGCGAACGAAGCGAAAGAATACGGCCTCGTCGACGAAATTTTAACGAAAACCGCGGTTCCGAGCGATAAATAACGCCTCGTCGCGGTTTTCGAACGTCGAAAGGAAAAGCGACCTTGCCCGCGGACAAACGGGCGACGCGCTTTAGAATCCCGACGCGCCAACAATGGGCGGCGTTTTAGTCGCGCTTAAAGAATAAAGGAACGTTAAATTGACATTAATCCCTTACGTCGTCGAAAAAAACGGTCGCGAAGAACGGGCGATGGACGTTTACAGCCGTCTTTTGAAAGACCGCATCGTCTTTTTGGGCTCGCAAGTGAACGACGCGGTCGCTAATTCGATCGTCGCGCAACTCCTTTTCTTGCAATCGGAAGACCCGGAAGCGGACGTTCATTTGTACATCAACTCCCCGGGCGGCAGCGTTACCGCCGGGCTCGCGATTTACGACACGATGCAATACATCAGTTGCGACGTCGCGACTTACTGCATCGGCCAATGCGCGTCGATGGGCGCCGTCCTGTTGACCGCCGGAGCCGCCGGAAAACGTTTCGCGCTCCCGAACTCCCGAGTGATGATTCACCAACCGCTCGCCGGAATGGAGGGCACCGCCGAGGAAATCCTCATTCACGCGAAGGAATTTCGGTTGATTAAAGAGAAACTGAACGGTATTCTCTGTAAACACGCCGGGCGTTCGCTCGACGAAATCGAACGCGACACGGATCGCGACAACTTTATGTCGGCGGAAGAAGCGAAAAAATACGGCCTCATCGACCAAGTCGTCGAAACGATGACGCCGAAAAAATAATTCCGTCGCGAAATTTAAACAACGGCGTTTAAAAAACGGCGCGTCTTCGGGGCGCGTCGTTTTTTGTTTCTTGCGTCGTTTTTGAGCGTTTTGCGTTCGGGGCGGTCGCGATTTTAAGGAAAACGGCGGAGATTGCGCAAAATGGGAAAAGCGCAAACCGCAAAGAAAGGAAGCGAAACGGAATTTTTTAGCGAAATTGTCGTTGAATTGAACGCGAAAATTTGTTAAACTTCGCCCAAATTGTCGGAACGCGTCGCGTTTCGTCGACGTTTGCGTCGAGCGGAGGCGGGGACGGGCGAAAACGGCTGAATTTGGGGAAGGAATATCGAACGATGAAGTTCTTTTTTCGCGTTGTAACGAAAACGTCGGCGTCGCGTTGGGGCGGCGAGTCGAAACGCTTGCGTCGGCGAGCCGCGTTAAGCGTCGCGTTGGCGGCGCTTTGCGTCGTCGGGTGCGTCGGGCGCAAACAGTACGCGATCAACGAGGCGATTCTCATTAGCGAACGCCGTCAACTGGAAGACGAAATTTATCGGCTCCAGTTCGAACTGCGCGACGCGCTCGAAGAAAACGAGCGTTTGCGCCAAGAGTTGGGCGGCGACGCGAACGCGAACGAAACGGCGCCGCGAGCGCGAACGAACGACGCGTTTTTCCCGGGACTCGACGCGACGCAAACTCGCCGCCGACCGACCGGCGGCGTTCAAAAAATCCAAACGACGTCGGCGACCGACGCGCGCTCCGCTCGACCGTCGACCGCGCCCGTTTTGCGAACCGATCTCGCGCCGCAAAGCGCCGAGTCCGCGCCGGCGACCGGCGAGGCGGTCGAAACGCTCCCCGATTACGTTCCGATTCCGGTTACGTCGACGCGTCGGGCGGTAAACGGCGTTCGAACCGCGCAAAACGTTGGAAAACCGCTCGGCGTTCGGCGCGAGCTTAACGGAGGACGCGTCGCGCCGGTCGCGGCCTCGACCGCTTCGGATGCGAACGCCGGAAACGTCGTTTCTTCCGTTTTTGTCGATTCGCCGTCGAGTAAAGAAAATAAACGGAGCGGCGCTTGGTCGCCGTTGGCGCAATAACGTCGTTTTGCGCGTTCGCTAAACTGCTGAAAGCGCCTAAATTATCTTTTACCGGCTTCTTGTCGCGTTGCGTCCGCCTTGGCGGGCGTTTTTTTTTGGCGTTTTCGGAAGGCGCCTATTTTGCGCGCTTTAACAAATCGACTTGGCTTTTGGACTTTGCTTAACTTGTTTAAACGGTTGATTTTGACGCGTTGGCGAGATGCGTTGAAAACGGGGTTTGGAGTAAGTTTAACGAATGGGAAAAACGCGGGGACGGCGTTGAACGCGGCGAGGAATTTGGTCGCGTAAGTTGGCGAAACAAGGTAGGTTAGCGTCGCGGGGGGGGAGGAATTTTCCGCTTTTTTCTTAAGAAAGCGGCGGAAAACGGGCGTTTTCTCTTGCTTTGAAGCGCGAAGACGGGTATGATTCGCTTGTTTCGCGTACTTTGGAGAAGGCCGCAAAGCGCGGAAAATCGACGTATCCGGCGCTCTTGGCGACGCGACTTGGGAAAACCTTGCCGTCGACGCGCTCGGGCCGCTTTTGTTTTTTTAAAAAAGACTTACAATAGAGAAAAATTGAACAAACAGCGCGACGGCGCGCAAGCGTCGCGGCGTTCTTCGACGTTTCGGCGCCGATGGAAAGCGTTTCTTGAAAGCGAAAACCGTCCGCGCGTCGGCGTCGTAATCGCGAACGCATCGCAACGTTGGAAAGGGGCGCGACCGACGGTCGGAAGCGCCGACTCCCTACCAGGAACGTAATATCGATGAAAAAAGATTTTTTTAAAGAATACGGTTTTCGAATCGTATTTGTCGTCGTTTTTCTCCTGTCTTTCGTTTGGATGGGAACAAAACAGACGCTCAAGAGCAATTCGAACGCCGTCGAGGACTGGCTCCCGGCGCAGTATCAGCAGACGCGGGACTATCAATGGTATTTGAACCTGTTCCCGTTTGAAAGTTACGTCGTCGTCAGTTGGGAAGGGTGCGAAATCGGGGACGACCGTATCGAACTTTTCGCGCAAAAGTTGGTTCCGGCGCAAACGATCGACAACTTTTCGCTCGCGCCGCCGACCGCCGACTTTAAAGCCGACCTCGAAGTCGCCGAAACGCCCGAGGAAGCGAAGGAAGCCTTGCGCGAACTCGTCGGCGGCGAAAAGAACGCCTCGACCGAAGCGCTCGTCGACGCGTCCGGCGCCGACTTGCCCGAAAAGGCGAAAGAAAAAGTCGTCGCGAACGAGAATTATTTTAAGTCGGTGATGACCGGCCCGCGATTGGCGCGACTTTTGCGAGACACTTATCTTAAAATGCCGCAATATTCTCGCGTCGCGAACGACCCAGAAGCGTTGGCGAAGCTCGACGCTCAAATTTGCGAACGCTTAAAGGGAACGCTCGTCGGCCCGGACGGCAAAAGCACCGCGATGATCATCACCTTGAATAAAGGGAAGCGCGACGGCAAGAGCTTGAAAGCCGTTCTTGAAAAGATTCGAACGCTTTCGATCGAATCGGGATTGCCGGACACGTCGGCGGTCAAAACCGGGTCGCTCGCGAACCAAGCGGTTAAAAACTTTACCGGAATGATCGACGAAATGGTCAACGGGCGCAAAGTCCGAATGGACGGCGTTATTTTGGGCGGCCCGCCGGTCGACAACGTCGCGCTCGACCAAGAAGGGACGCGCACCCTTTTCCGCTTGGCCGGGATTTGCGCTATCGTCGGCGTTTCGATCGCGTTCGCATGTTTGCACAGCGTTCGGTTGACGATGTTCGTTTTCTGGATTTCGGCGCTTTCGGCGGGCGTCGCGTTGGCGCTCGTTTCGCTGACCGGCGGCACCTGCGACTCGATTTTGTTGAGTATGCCGGCGCTCGTGTACGTTTTGGGGATGTCCGGCGCCGTTCACTTGATCAACTATTATCACGACGCGATCCGCGAAGGCGGTCTCGACGGCGCGACGGAGCGAGCGGTGCGACACGCGTTCACGCCGTGTTTCTTCGCGCAGTTGACGACGGCGCTCGGGTTGGGCTCTCTCTTCGCCGCGCGGTTGGTTCCGATCACTAAGTTCGGGTTTTACTCGGCGGTCGGCGTTTTGATGACGTTGGTGCTATTGTTCCTTTACTTGCCGGCGTTGCTTTATTTTTATCCGTCGAAAAAATTCGCGGCGCAACACGGCGGGAAGGGCGTCAAAGTCGGCGATTCGTTTTTCCGCAAGTTTTGGGACGCGATCGGCGGATTTATCGTTCGCAACAACTGGCTCGTCGTCGGCGCTTGCGCGGCGTTGATGATTTATCTCGGCAGTTATTTGCCGCACATCAAAACGTCGGTCAAGATGATGAGCTTCTTCTCGGACGACGCGGAAATCATCAAGCATTACGAATGGCTCGAAGAAAAACTCGGTCCGTTGGTTCCGATGGAAGTAACGATCTGTTTCGACAACGAAAAAATGAACCGTTATTCCTTCGGAACGGCGGAACGGCTCTCGTTGATCGATTCGTTGAGCGAACGCCTGAAGTCGGAGCTTTCGGAGGAAGTCGGCGGAACGCTCTCGGTCGCGCTCTTCGCGCCGAAAGTCGACGCGTCGCGCGGCGTCGTCGGGCGAACGACGTCGGCGGTCGTCGGGAAAGCGATTAACGATTCTCGCGACGAACTGCGCGACTATCTCGCGATCGAGGGGAATCCGACGCTCGACGAGTTGACGGCGTTCCTCGAAGAGCGCGCGACCGCCGAACAAAAGGCGTTCGACGAACGCGCCGCTAAATTTGAAGCGGACGAGTTGGCGAACGTCGCTCCGGGCGCGACGTTGGACGACCTCTTAAAGGCGTTGGCAACGGCGGACGAAAACGACGCGGATATCGAAGAGCGTTTCGCTCCGCTTCTCGCGCAAGCGCAAAACTTCGCCGCCGACCGCCGCGCGCTCGAAAAAATCGTCGCCGAATTCAACGCGACGAAGAATTGGCGCGATTATCTGGAAACGCAAGGCGTCGTCGATTTGCAAACGCTCTTGACCGCGACCGGCTCCGACCGCTCGCTCCGGAAAACGACGCCGGAGGAACAAACCGCGTTGCGCGACGGGGCGAAGCGTTGGCAAAACGAACGCGGCGTCGAAATTTGGCGAATCAGCGCGCGCGTTTGGTCGCTGAAAAAAGACGTCGACTATTCGGCGTTCATCGACAACGTGAAGAACGTCGTCGAGCCGACGTTGGCGGAAACGTCGCTGACGTTGACCGAAGGAGACGGCGCCCAAGCGAAGATCGAGGCGGCGCGCGCTTACGTCGCCGCGAATTTGCCCGAGGGCGAACCGAAACCGGTTAAGGACGACGAAGTCGCTTGCGACGCGAAATTCTTAACGCGCGAGTTCGTCTTGCAAGACCTTTCCGACGAAGAAAAGGCCGACTTGCAAGCGTCGATGGGGCCCGAACACGAAGCCGACTGGATTTATCCCGCCGGTTTTTCGGCGAAGTACACCGGGATGGTGCCGCTCGTTTACAAAACGCAACACGAGCTGATCAACGGGTTGACGTCGAGTTTGGTGATGGCGTTCTTCCTGATCGCGTTCGTCTTTATCTTCCTGTTGCGAAGCGTTCCGGCCGGTTTTATCGCGATGTTGCCGAACATTTTCCCGGTCGTGGTCGTGTTCGGCTTTATGGCGTGGGCCGGGATTTTGGTCGACGTCGGGACGATGATGACGGCGTCGGTCGCGCTCGGCGTCGCGGTCGACGACACGATGCACTACTTAACGTGGTTCTCCGAGGGCGTTTCGTCTGGAAAGACGCCGAAAGAAGCGGCGCTGAACGCGTACCGTCGGTGCGCGCCGGCGATGACGCAGTCGACGCTGATCGCCGGGCTCGGGCTCTTCTCGTTCGCGTTCAGCACCTTTGTGCCGACGCAACGTTTCGGGATTTTGATGCTTGCGATTCTCTCGACCGCGTTGATGGGCGACCTGATTTTCCTTCCGGCGCTCTTGACGTGCAAACCGTTCGGGCGCTTCTTCTTGCGTCGGCGGTTGAGCGCGCGTCGCGATTTGGACGCGCCGCAAGATTTGGAAACGTCGAAACAAGACGTCGCCGTCGAAACGGCGGACGAACCGAGAGCGGCGGTCGACTAACCGAACGTCCTCTTGGAACTTGACGCGAAAAGCCTCTTCGTTGAAAGACGGAGGGGCTTTGGCGTTTCTTGGGAGCGCGGCGCGAAAATTTCGACGGGAGAAAAGGAAGAGCGGAAACAACGTCGAAGCGGATTGTTTCGTTAGTCGGTTTTTGGGGCTTGATTGGATTGGCCGGTTAAGTCGGTTAGATTGCTTGGGTCGGCCCGGTTGGTTGGGCGGTTTGGAAGGCGAGAAAAGCGCAAAAAAGCCCTTTCGCGGCGAACGAAAGGGCTTAAAAAGAGCGTGAAACCGCCGAGCGCGACGGTCGAGCGCGTTTAACCGACGTAACGTTTGACGTAAAGGGCGGACGCTTGACCGACGTTTTGCGCGCAAATTTTGACGAACGAATCGCCGGTCGGGCCGCCGAACTCGCGAACCGCCGGAACCGGGCAAGCCGGGTCTTGCTCTTCGAGGTTCGCGACCGGAACGAGCGCGTTATTTTGGAGCGAAAGAATCGCCGCGACCGTTTGAATCGCGCCGGAACCGCAACCGGGGTTCCCGAGAAGCCCGGCCAGCGCCGTCGTCGGAGTCGAGTCGAGCGCGTCGCCGAAAACTTCGCGAAGCGCCGCCGCTTCCGCCGCGTCGAGTCGAACGTCGCCGCGAGCGTTCGCGTCGATAAAACCGACGTCGCTCGGGGAAATCCCGCATTTGCGAAAAAGCGCGCGGAGCGCTAAGACGATCGAATCGCGAGCGTCTTCGAACGTTTGCGCGATTTGGCAGTCGTTCGAAGTCCAACCGTCGACGTCGCGAGCGTGCCGGAACGAACCGCGGCAAACGCCTCCGGCGACTTCGGCGTAAATCGTCGCGCCCCGTTTTTGCGCCGATTCGAGGTCTTCGATAAAGACGGCGGCGGAGCCTTCGCCCGGAATCGCGCCGTCGCGGCGTTTGTCGAACGGACGCGAAACGCTTTCGGTCGAGCGGTCGAGAAGGGACGCGCTCAACTCGCCCTCGTTCAGAAAGGCGGCGAGGCGAATCGATTCGAGTCGCGAACCGGTCGCGCCGACGAGCATCGCGTCCGCTTTGCCGGCTTTAACGCGTTCGACCGCTTCGCCGAGCGCGGCGCCGAACGAGGCTTCGCGGTTCGTAACGTCGTGCGCCGACGCGTGAAGCTCGTTGTAAATGGTCATATGGCTCGCCGGCATATTGGTGAGATATTTCAGCTGCCAAAGGGGCGTCATTTTCGGCAGTCCGTCTTGCGGCCAACGCGGCGTTTCGAGCGAACCGTCGGCGGCGCGACAAGCGAGGATTCCGTCGACTAGCTCTTGCGACGTCGTGTAAATATAGTCGGACGAGAAGGAAACGCCGACGCGACGCGGCGGGAGAAGCCCCTCGTCGCGAGCGTCGTCTAAGCGGGCGTCGGCGAGGGCTTTTTGCGCCGCGGCGACGCCGAGCTGAATTTCGCGCGCCATCAACTTAATCCCTTTGCGAATCGCTTTCTTTTTCGCGTCGGGGAGTTCGCCGAAATCTTGAATTTTGCCGGTGAAATTGTCGACGGGCGCGACGTGCGAAACCGGATACGGCTCGTCGGTTTTCGTCGGGCGAACGCCGGAGCGTCCGGAGCGGCAACCGGCCCAAAGTTCTTCGAGGGTCGTTCCCAACGAACTGACGACGCCCATACCGGTAACGACGACGCGTCGCGGCGAAATTTGTTCAGTCATATCGATGCGCGTTTTAATTGAGAAAATTAAGACGGGGAAGCGTCGAGCGTCCGACGACGTTCGCGTCGACCGACGACGCTGGATTTTCTCAAAGTATAGCGCCCTTTCCCGTTCGCGTAAAGGAGCGCTGAAAATTGTTTCGGCGTTTTGCGCCGCGTCGGCGTTCGATATTGCCGATTTTGCGTCTTATCGGGGCGCTTGCGCTTCGTTCGGGGGGACGGCGCCGGTCGCGACAATTTCGAGCGGACGACGAACGACGCCGACAAGAGCGCCGGTCGCCGCGTCGAGCGCTTCAAATTCGAGTTCGACGACGCCCGGTTTTTCGGCGACGAGATCGACGTTAAGCTCAAATTCGGAACGCGGCGCCAACCGTTTGCCGAGTCGGAAGACGGCGCGGCGTTCCGACTCGACGTTCGTCGCGTCGGCGGTCGCGAACGCAAGTTCGGGGGGCAGGTTGAGCGCGACGTCGAGTTCGTTCGGCTCGAGCGCGAACTCTTCGAAGTTGCGAACGACCGCTCGGTAAACGAACGGGACGCCGACGCGCGCTTTTTCGGTCGCGGCGCCGACGGAACCGTCCGGACGCCGTTCGGCAACCGGGAGATTTTGCGGGAAAACGCTCGCGCTTTCCTCCGAAAGTCGCGACGACCGGGCGCTTGGGGAAGGCTCGGCGTTTTGCGCGCTTTGAGAGGACGAGGAAACGTCGGCGCTCGCGGCGCTTTGGGAAGGTTGGGCGACCGTTATCGGGAGAACGTCGGTCGTTAGGAGGTCGCCGTTTTCTCGGAACGCGTAAAAAGCGAGCGCTTTCGGGCCCGGCGCGTCGGCGACGAGGCGAACTTTGTAAACGACGTCGGCGAGTTCGGCGAGGGGCGCGGCGGGGTAAGCGACGTCGGCGCGCCGCGTTCCGTCCGGCAAAAGGAGGTCGAGACCGGGGCGGGCGACGAGCTTGACGACGACGTTTTCCTCTTCCGCCGCTCGGGGATTTTCCGCGTCGCCGCGACTCGGAACCGTCAACGCGAAGCGCGCTTCGAACGGCGTTCCGGCTTCCGGAGTCGCGGGAACGAGCGGAGAACGTTCGGCGTCGGTTTCGTCGTCGAGATTGGCGGAAACTTCGCGGAAGCGGGGCGTTTTCGCGTCGATTTCGAGCGTCGGGAAACGGAACGCGACCGTTTCGAGCGTCGGCGCGAACGCGTCGGCGATTTCGACGACGGCGCCGTCGATTCCGTTTGCGACCGGAGAAACGGGGAAGGACGCGGAGCCGAGCGTCGGTTGGCGCGCGGCGGGATCGTCGGGCGTCGGCGATTCGACCGGCGGATCCGTTCCGAGCGGCGCGGGGGCCGGAACGGACGTTCCGCTTCCTTGCGTCGGCGCGGCGTTGGAAGCCGAGTGTTGCGACAAAACGTCGACCGCTACCTCCGCTTCCATCGGCTCCGCCGTTTCGCGAACGAG
>JAGBDD010000228.1 GCA_017937685.1 Thermoguttaceae bacterium
AAACGACTTAAATCGAAGTTTGTTTTAATGGATCGCGCTTACGAGGGCGACGAAACGCGTCAAACGGCTCGCGACGTCGGCTTGAAACCGGTTGTTCCGCCGAATCGTAACCGACGCAAACTTTGGCGTTACAACAAAAAACTTTACAAACGCCGCAACGAAATCGAACGTTTCTTTCGACGTATTCAGGACTTCCGTCGAATCGCGACGCGTTGCTATAAACTCGACATAATGTTTTCGGCGTTTTTAAACTTTGTAGCAATCGTTATTTGGCTTAATCGTTAATGACAACACGCCTAGAGGGTGTTAAACCTTCGTAAAAACAAACGCGAAGTCTTCGCGACCTGCTAAAACGCCTGCGATTAACTCTTTTCTTTTTCAGGTTGTCGCCATTCAAGCCTTCCGGTTTCTTGCGCCGACGATCATAATTTCGACTCGTTCGTCAAACATTCGCGAACGTCAAAAATCTTGTCAAAACGCGGAAATCTTATTGCCGCGCTATTGCAATCACCCCGAAATATACTGTAATAATCTTATCGAAAGGACGGTCTTTTCGATAACTTAACTTCTCTTGAAAGGAGAAAAAATGAAATTTATCAACGGGATTTTTTAGTGCGTCGCATACGAAATTCGGCGCGGCGAAACGCTCTTGGCGCGCACGGCGTCGAAAGCGTTTTTTGTAACTCTCCAAAAGGAGGTCGCGCCGCCGTGCGAATATTACGAACGCGCGACGCGATTCGACTTATACGGCGAGACGCCGCCGGAAACGCCCGAAACGTACCTCGGGCGAAAATAATCCAAGTCTAAGAAAGGGCGTCCCGCGAAGGCGGGGCGTTTTAAAACGACGCCTCAAATTCGCGACGTTTACCGGGCGCAAAAAAAACGCTCGGCGATTAACAAGGCGATTCGCGCCGAAATACCGGGCGGAGCCGAGATTTTAGACGCGCTCGCAATCGCGGCGCCGTTGCGCGAAAAGGGTTACTCGTGGTGGCGCGTTTACAAACTGCTGGACGCCGCGCGAGAAGCCGCCGAAAAAACTATCCTCGAAAAAACAGAAAACCAAGAAGACGAAGCCAATGAACGAAAATAATCGAATCAATCCTCATACCGGCGAATTTATCGCGCTTTTGGAATCGCAAAAAGAAGGCGCGTCGCCGGAATTTTGCCAAGAACTCGACCAACGAATCGCCGTTGTAGAACGCGAGGTTAAGCGCCGCGCGGGTTGCAAGCCGAAACCCGCGCACGAACGACGCGTCAATAAATACCACGTTTGCCTTAACGAGGCGGAAAACCGACGCGTCCGCGCTTACGTCGGCGACCGCGAAACCGGCGAAGTCTTGCGCGAACTGATTTTGTCCGCGCTTCCGCCGGAAGACGCCGAGTAAACCGACGGTCCGCGTCATTCCCCGCCCTTCGTCCCGCCCCGACGCGCGCGAACTTCGGCGGCGATCGGGTCGTCCGGATACGGCGCCCAAACGTCGTTCGTCCAAACGCCGGGATAATGGTAAAGCGTTCCGGAAAGTTTCGCGAACGCTTGCGTCGGGACAGCGAAGTAATTGGCGAACGTCGGCGAAACGTCGCTCGACCAAAACGCTCGCGCCGACGCTTCCAACTCCGCGACCGCCGCCGCGTCGATTTGAACGTCGCTCAACGTATACGAACCGAACGAGGACGCGTAAGGAAAACCGAGCCGCGTCGAGCCGGTCGCGACGACGGCGAGTTCGCGGCGAACGTCGAACGCGATTCCGTCGTCGGTTCCGGTCGACTCGGCGCTTTCAATAACGGACGGCGAACCGGGCCAAACGAAGCTCGCCGTCATACTCCAAGTTATCGCGCGACCGACGTAAACGTTCCCCGACGAACTCGTCGCCGTCGCCGTTCCGACTTGCGCCGACGCGAGTTTCGGGAGCGCGACGCTTTGAGAGGTCGTCGGTCTTGCAAAATGGAAGTTGGTCGTTCCCGAACCGCCGGGGTAAAGCGTCGCGCTGTCGCCGTCGCAAACTTTGAGAGCGCAAGAAATAACGCGCCAAACCGCCTCCGGTTGCGGGTAAAGCGGCGCGATTCGGTCGAACGGCGAATCGACGACGACGGCGAGCGTTTCCGAAAAGTTTGAAAGCGTCAGCGTCGTCGGCTTTATGACGGCGAGCGCGTCGTCGACGGTCGCTGCAGTTTCGACCGTTAACGCCGTCGTTTGCGTCGCGGCGAGGCGCAGGTCGACGAGTTCCGTTTCGAACTCGACGACGCGCTCGAAAACGCCGCCCCGAAAGTACCGCGTCTGGCGACTTAGCGTTATTTCGTTCAGCTTTCGACGCCCCCGTTTCGGGAAGTAGGCGTTTTGGATCGCCAACGTCGGCGCCGTCGTTTTCGTCGACGCGACCGCCGCTCTCGCCGTCGTTGGCGCGTCGGGCTCCAAGCCTTTAGTCGACGGATTGCAACAACGCAAACCTTGGTTTCCGGCCATATCGACCGCGTCCAAAAGCTCTTCGTCGCCGGGCCCGAACTCGCCGCAATAATACGGCCCTTCCCGCTTCCAATAACAGCAACGTTGGCCGAGTCCGAACATAACGATCGGCTGTTTTCGCGGTTTTGCGCTCATTCCGGACACTCCGCGTTAAGCAGAATCCAGTTTCCGCTCGTTATTTGCGCGACGAGAATTTTCGTTCCGGCGGCGAGCGAATCGCGATAGCGAGAAAGCGGCGACCGCGCCGTTATTTCGACGTATTCCGCAAGGTCGGCGTCGTAATATTCGGCGACGATCGGAGCGGAACGCGCCT
>JAGBDD010000029.1 GCA_017937685.1 Thermoguttaceae bacterium
ACGCCGAAAACATAACGTCGAGTTTATCGCAACGCGTCGCGATTCGACGGAAGTCCTGAATACGTCGAAAGAAACGTTCGATTTCGTTGCGGCGTTTGTAAAGTTTTTTGTTGTAACGCCAAAGTTTGCGTCGGTTACGCTTCGACGGAACAACCGGTTTCAAGCCGACGTCGCGAGCCGTTTGGCGCGTTTCGTCGCCCTCGTAAGCGCGATCCATTAAAACAAACTTCGATTTAAGTCGTTTAACGTCAAGATTTCGGAGAATTTCTCGTCCGACGGGCGCGTCGCCAGCGTTCCCAGGCGTGAGTTTTAGGGCGACCGGCGTCGTCGGACCGGCGACGATCGCATGAATCTTGGTTGTGCGACCGCCCTTCGTCCGACCGATCGCCTGCGGGCCGTTTTTTTAAAGCGCCGGCGGCGCATGGACTCGCTTTTACGAACGTCGAATCCAACGATAAAACCGAAAAATCGGCGTTGCTAAGCGCTTCGTTTTGAAGAACTTCCATCACTTGCGACAAAACGCCGCTTTCGGCCCAACGTCGAAAGCGACGATAGACCGTATTCCAATGCCCGTAGCGTCGAGGCAAAGCGCGCTGTTCGCAACCGTTCTCGTCAACGTAAAGTATTGCGTTTAAAACAGTTAAGTGGTCGACGACAAAATTTCCGCGCGGTTTCGGCAAATACGGCTCATTTTTTTTGTATTGTTTTTTCGTGATTCTCATACGCGCATTATACCATATTCGCAACGGTTGCGCAAGCAGGGGAATAAATTATAACAACACGTCCTAAGGATTTTCGATAATATAAACGAAACGCCTAAATCGACCGCGAAACGCGCTTATAAGCGCGTTAAAAACGCGCGGTTTTCAACGCGGAAAAAGGAACGCGCGAATCGCATAAAAGACGCGGTCGATTTAGGTAAAGCGTATATAAGGAGTTTATAATGTTTGGACGGAAGAAAGACACGTTTAAAAATAAGATTGAAGTAGATTGTGAAAAGGGCCAAGTAACGGCCACTGTGTCCGGGACGAAGAATATGCCCGGGGGAGGTAAAGTAACATGGAAAACTGTGAGAACTATGCCTGTCGACGAAGTTAAACAAATAGCGCAAGCAGAGTTGGAGGCCCAACAAAACCAACAAGCGCTTGGCCATGAGGACTAGTCGACGTCGACTAATCTTGCCCTTATAGAACCGCGATCGAAGAGTTAACCGCGTTGACGCTTCGCCGAACGACGCAAGGCCGCGACGCTCTTTCGGGCGTCGCGGTTTTTGATTAAACGCCGTGCGACGCGAGAAACGTCGGATAATTTCGGTCGTCAAACGGAAGCGCAGGCGATTTAGACGAAGCGTAGGGAAAGGAGTTTATAATAATGATGTTCGGTTGGAACTGGCGTCGTAAGGACAGACTAACGATTAAAAAGAACGCGAGAAGGGAGGTGGAAGGTACGGAGATAAAATACGTAGAGATTCCTAATCCCGACGGCTCGACGACAACAATTAGAATCGAACGAAAATTTAAAGACGACGAAGAAGACGGCGGCAACTTAGGGGGCGCGCCGGTAACCGCGCGTCCTAATCGGCCGCTTTCCAGCGGCGGCAACTATATAGACTCCGAGCGGAGCGAATAACCTTATATTGGGCGAACCGCCAACCTAAACGTTAATCGCGCCGACGTTTCGTCGAACAAGGTAAAAGAACAAGACGCTCTTTTGAGCGTCTTTTTTTATTTTTTTAAATCGATTGAAAAAAAAGAAGGCGGAGGCTCACTATATAAGCAAAAGGAAGTTAAGTTTCCGAGAATTTAGCGATATAAAATCGAGGAGAAAATAATGGAACCTGTTACAATGTCCTTAGTTGCGTTATTATTAATGAAAGCGCAAGAAGAACAACGTCGCGAACGCGAAGAACGGGAAAAACAAGAACGAGCGGAGCGCGAAAAGCGACTTCAAGAGGGAAGAAAATTGGGAATCCCGAATCGACCCGTTTGCCACGAAAAATGTCCGCGCGGCAAAGATTTGGTTTTTGTCGACGGGAAACCCGTCTGCTATTACGACGGCGCTCCGTGCCCGCCGATGGCGATCCGCGAACGGATTCTTATCGAACGTCCGACGCTTATTAGACGGTAAATCGAGTTAACGTCGGACGAAAAATAGCAGCGTCGACGACGAGAATGCGCGCGGAGATTTCTCGCGAGGTTTTTCGGGCGGAGTAAAGAAAATTTTTTCAACTTTTACTCGTGAACGGTTGGAAGTAGGGTTTACAAAAAAAGAAAAATGGTTACAATTAACTTGATCGCAAGATGTTAAGAAACTAAAATTTGTTTTTGAGGCGTGAATAAAAACGGCGTTTCGCGCCGTTGGGGGTTGCGACGTAACGCTTTTTAAACAAAAGATAGAAGTTATAAGGGATTTTGGTCGTCGAGTTCTAAAACGAACGAGCGTTTTCTATTGAAAGGACAAGAGGCCGCTTAAAAGCGTTTTTTATTGTCGTCGCGTTGTTTTAAGGAAGGATAGGCGTCGCGACGAGAATAAATTGGAAAACGACGAGAGTTGAACTTTATTAAAAAAGGTTAATATAACGATGAGCGAACGTGAGAAAAATTTATTTAGCGATATTTTGGGCGAATTTGCCAAACAGTTAAGGATTCCAAAGCGACACAACAACGAACCGAAAATGCAAGAAACGCTTTGGGAAGAGGATTTGCAAGCGTTTGCGCGGAATTGCCAAGAACGCTGGCCCGAAGCGAAAGCGTGCCATATCGTGTGTTTGCGCGAATCGGCTAAGCGATGTTATAAAGTAACCGCGCTTATGCTTAACGCTAACGGCAAAGCTATCGCGAGCAAAGACGATTACGTTGGAAAAATTTTCTATACGCGAACGCTTGGCGAGTGCGTGAAAAAACGATTGAACGGCTCCGACGAAGGCGACTTTACTTTTCCGTTGGAGCGAAAATTGACGTATCAAGAGCTGTTGGAATTTATTTCCGACGCTCGCGCTAAGTATTCGGAAGTTTGCGGCGCGTCGATTAGTTGCCTTTGGCAGGAAAAAGAAAAAAAATACAAGGTAACGGCGCTCGCGTTCAACTCCGAAGGAAAAGCGATTACGGTCGACTCCGAGGAAAAAGAAGGGTATTTGGGGTACGGTTGGGCGGTCGATTCGTTGGACGAAGCGATCGATTATCGTTTGACCAATAAAAAGGCGGACGAATTCAAAATTTTGCTTAACGACGTCGAAGGACGATCGTGAAATGATTGTCAGTTTTCTGGTGGGCGCGGCGATCGGAGTGTTGATTGGCGCGGCTCTTATCGGATTTGCCGCTATCGTTAGCGTTGCGAAAGAGACGTTCGCTTCGGAGCCGGAAGCGGAAGAAGTTTACACGATTAAAAAGAAAACGTTGCACGGAATCGTTAAGCGCGATCGGAGGCTTCGGAATTTGGCGGACGCGCTGACGGCGGGCGCTGAAATTACCGGAGCGCATATTGCGTTTGACCGATACGGTTCTCCTTTAAGTTATCAAACGATAACTTGCGACTTTGAGAACGAAGTGAGCGAGAATAGTTATTATTGCCGTCGAAGCAATCCGGACGAAGTGTATGTCGGCCGCTATTGAAATTTAAAATAACGAAACAAATTAGAATTGGAGAGTAAACGATGGGACTTATTATTTTCCTGAGCGCGGCTTTGGTGGGGGCCTTGGCGCTTGTCGCCTTGGTTTCTTTTGTGTGGAACGTCGTCGCGGAAACCGTGCGTCGGCGTATGAAAGACAAAGGCTCCGATAAAACAATGGTCATCGGCAAGGAGGAAATGGGAGAGATAACGGAACAGATGAGAGCGCATAATCCTCGCGCGGCGAGCAAACTCGACGATATGTTGCGCGCCGATGAAAAATTAGCGCTTTACGACGTCGGCGATTCCTACCAAGTCGAAGCGTTAGACGCTAAAGATAAGAGTCGAGACGATTTCGAACACGGCGGCGTGATTTTTGAGAACAACGGTTTTATTTACGGCAAAAACGGCGAGAGACTTCGACAAGTCGGCTAATCGCAGGCGCGTAAACGAGCGACTCCGTCCGCGAACGAACATTGCGGGCGGCGTCGCGAGGAACCGCCCAAGATCGCGATAATTTAGCTTAATTTATTTGCGGCGGTTTAACTTACGGCTTTGGCGTTCGCGAAGTCGTATAATTGTAAGCGTAAGAGAACGCGCGGCTTCGACGGACGCGGGCCGTCTGCAAAATGAGAATGAACGCGGATAAAAAGATATTTAAACGAATACTTGATTTAGGATTGTAATCGATAGTTATGAACAATAAGTCGCTTGTTTTTACCAATTATTCCGTCGACGCCGACGTCGAATCTTCCGATTTTGTTTTTTTACGAACCGCCGTCGCCGAAGCGACGCGTCTTTATTTAAGCAAAACCGGTTGCAAAACTGTCGATTTTTCCGTAACTTACGGCGTCGACAAAGCAATGGCCGGATCGACCGCCCGTCGCGACGCCCGCTCTGAAGATTTAACGCCGGAAGAGGATATAAAACGACGCGCGGAGCAGTTCAAAGCCGTCGAGCCGACGTATCCCGATTTGTTGGTGCTGCCGAAGGCGACGGAAGAAACGATCGAAGACGCGATTAGAATGTTCCAACATTACGATCAAATTTTCAATCAATGGAATTTGGGAACGATCGTGCCGTATCCTTGCGTCGCGTTGAATTTTCACGGGCCGTCCGGAACCGGAAAAACGTTGGCGGCGCAGGTCTTCTGCAAACGTTTGGGCAAGAAAATTATCCTTGCGAGTTACGCGCAGATTGCGAGTATGTACGTCGGCGAAGGCGCGAAAAATTTGGAAGCGCTTTTTGAAGCGGCGGAAAAACAGGACGCGGTTCTGTTTCTCGACGAAGCCGATTCGCTCTTGTCGAAACGTATTCAAGGGGAAACGAGCGGCGCTGAAGCGGGCATTAACGCGATGCGCGGGCAACTTTTGATTTGCTTGGAAAAATTTAACGGCGTCGTGATTTTTGCGTCGAACTTAATCAAGAATTACGACAAAGCGTTTGAAACGCGGATTATCAGCGTCGAATTTACCAAACCGGAGAAAGAACTTCGCGCGAAAATTTGGGAAAAACACTTGCCGAAGGAACTGCCGCGCGACGAAACCGTTACTTTCGAAGCGTTGGGAGAATTTGAGGATATTTGCGGACGCGACGTCCGCAACGCGACGCTGAGCGTGGCGCGTAAAATGGCTAATCGCGGTTTGGAACGCGCGACGTTGGAGATGTTTAAGGAAGCGATCGATTTTATCGTTGGATCGCGTTTTGAAAACTTGAACGGCGGCAAATTTACTAAGGAAGAAGCGCAAGCGATCGGCGAGGTTGTTAAGAAGAATCGCGCTTTGAAGGAGAGCGAGCGAACGGCGTTCGAGCAAATTAAGGACGGCGTCGATTCGTTGATTGCCGCGCGACTGGAACGCAAAGGCGTTTCGACCGAAGAAGCGGAGTCGGAAAACAACGACAAAACGAGCGGCGAATCCGACGCGGAAAAGTAAACGTCGCTAAAAAATAAAGAAACGCGGTCTTTCGAGGCCGCGTTTCTTTTTTAGAAAACGAAGGTTGGAACCGCGCCGTTATTTCGCGGTTTCGGTCGGCGCTTTCACCTTCGTCGACCCGCCGCCTCGGAGCGAGAGGTCGAGCGGTTTGTTCGTCTTCCAGTTTCCGCCGGTGAAGTCCGGGAAGTCGATAGGTTGCGAACGCCGCGTCGCCGACCAAAGGCTTAACGGAATGACCGCGCTCCAAGTCGCGCCGTCGTAAACGGTTAAGTCGAGCGGAAGTCCGTTGCGGAGCGAGTCGATGAGACGGTATTCGCAAACGAAGTCCATTCCGCCGTGTCCGCCGAACTTTAAGGCGTTTTCGCGCAGGTATTTAATCAGTTCCGGCGCGTATTGTTCTTCGAGCGCTTTCATTTCCTCTTCCGTCGCGGGCGTTTCGCCGTTCAGGTAGATTCGCGCCGGGTCGGGATATTTCTGAACGAACCCCTTCAAGCCGCTCAAGACGTAAGAGCGCGAATACGGTTGCGGCGACATGCGGTCGTATTTGATGAGAATCGCTTTGCCGTTGACGGTGCGAATCGTCGAGAGGTTCATATTCCCGCTAAACTCTTTGCCCGCGAACTGTTTATGATAGTCGCGGCCCTCTTTGAGGATTTCGGCGAACTCGCGAGCGCGGACGAAGTCGTCGGTTTCGGTCGACGTTAAATAGTCCGGACGGTCGCCGGCGCCGACGTTCATCGCGACGCAAACCGGGCCGAAGCCGTGCGTCGGATAGCGGTTTCCCTTGACGGTGCAAGCGACGGCGTGGCGGTGCATTCCGGCTTTCTTGCTAAGGGGCGGCTGCGGTTCCGCGAAGACTTGCGCCGTCGTGAAGTAGTGAATGTAAGCGCCTTCGCCGTAAACGATTTCGCCGAAAACGCCTTGGCGCGCCATATTCCCGGTCGTCGCTTCGAAGAAGTCGTAACAGCAGTTTTCGAGCATCGCGCAGTGTTTGCGGGTGCGTTCCGACGTTTCGACGAGCCGCCAACATTCTTCGAGCGTGTAGCAAAGCGGGACTTCGCAGGCGACGTGCTTTCCGGCCTCCATCGCGGCGCAAGCCATTTCGGCGTGCCAATATTGCGGCGTCGTGATGAAAATAAGGTCGAGATCGTCCCGCGCGACGAGGTCTTTCCAAGTTTCCTCCGACTTGAAATACTCCGCGGGCGCCGGGTAATTAATCGACTTAAAAAAGTCGCGGGCCTGTTGAATCGGATACTCGTAACAGTCGGCGATAGCGCGGATTTCGACGTCTTCGAACATCGCGGTTCGTTTGAGCGAAGCGAGTCCGCGCGGCCCGAGCCCGATATAGCCGACGCGAAGTTTCGGAATCGCCGGGGCGGCGTACCCGCTCATATTGAACGTCGAGCGTCGACCCTTGCGGATTAACGTCGTCTCTTCGACTTCGTCGCGGAGTTTGCTTTCGTCGCCGTAAGCTAAGGCGACTTGGGCGGCGATCGGGAGGGCGGCGACCTGTTTGAAGAAATTGCGTCGGGAGTTTTTCATTGTATCGCTTTCTTTTTTGGGGAAATGGGAAAAATGCGGAGAATAGGGGGAAGTGTCGACGGGACGGCGACCGTCGGCCGCGCTCCCAACGGGAGAAGCGCGCTTAGCGGCGGCGATTGGCGACCGTCGACGGGGAAACGCGCTTTGCGGACGTCGCGCCGATTCTTCCGCTTTCGAGTATACGCGACGCGCCGCCGAATTGCAAGCGTTTCGCGGAAATTTTTTTGCGGAAACCGATTCCGAAAACGCGCCGAAGCGGAAACGGTTGGCGAACGGAGCGCCGAACGGTCGCGCCGAGGCGTCTGGGCGCGTCGGCGGGCCGGTTGTGGCGTCGAGGGGAACGCGACGAGACTCCAAGTAGGCGACGCGGCAAATTTTTCGACTTTTTTTTCACTTTTGGGGAGCAGGTAGGACGCCTGGCGTCCAAGGTTGACTTGACTTTTGAAAAAAAAAACGATAATGGAGGGTTGACGATAAAACTGCGCGACGAGCGCGGCGAAAATATTGACTGTTTTAGGGGATTATGAAATGCGGAATTGGATAAAAGTTGTGAGCCTTTGGTTACCGGCGGCGCTCGCGCTCGCGGCGTTCGGGTGCGGGGAAGGGACAAAGAATACGTCGAAAACTACCGGATTAAAATCGAATACTAAGTTCGCGGAAGGAGGCGTCGCCAATGTCCAAAATTTAGATTTTTTGACCGAACCGTTTGACGCCTCTGTTACGGAGCTTGCGCCGGGGTTTCGCGGTTGCGATATTTGGGGAATTTACGAAAGAATAGGCGAAGACGAAAGAGAAACAACAGAAGAGCTTAAGGCGAATATCACGGAGGAAACGCTCGTTGGCGGAATAAAATATTCGTCGACGTTAGCTTTTACCTTACCGGCGTTGGAGGCGGGAAAAACGCCAAATCACGTTGAAGAAAATATTCGTCGTAACGGCGCGCTTCATTATTTTACGGGAGCGGGTGAAGCGGATAATGTTAAGGAAAATACGGTTCAGGGAACATACGACGAAAAAACGGAAATATTGGAATACAGCAAGCCTGTTCGGATAATTAACGGCAAAGATGTCTTAGAGTTACAGTCGTACGACATTGTAGATAATACGTATACCGGCGAAACAATGTTGGAAAGTAAAGTCGAAGTTGAAAGAAAATATACGTTGAGGTGGGGAATACTTTTCGACGTATTGAGCGAGGTATTGACTTGGCGTTTACGCGGTATTTCGAAAGAAAAAGCGGAAGAAATTAATACCGCCGTCGGGGTGGTATGCGTTTGTAAATTACAGATTGGCGAGAAAAGAGTGGCGAACGGTTTTTTCTCAAAGCCAACGTTAGATAACCCGAGGGAAGAGATTGATGCGACCGGAGGAATCCCGGTTACTGAGCCGGAATTTTGGCTCTATAACGTGAAGACGGGGGAGATTTACGCAAAATATTCGTTGGACGAGAGCGTAGAAGGCGTTACGAAAAATATTGGCGATTTAACTCCGGTGAGAACTGCTAAAAAGCCTTGGTGGACAGAGCCGATCGTTTACGCAACCGAACCGTTTGATCCAACTTGGGAAACGTTGCCTCCCAATTATCGCGGACATGATCCGGAAACGATTTGCGAAGTCGTTGGGGAACTTTTTAACGAACGCGAGTGGAAAAAAGATACATATGAAAAAACAAGCGATTATCGAAAGCGCGTCGACGAGCTTTGGAAAAACCTACAAGATAAAACGCTTGTTGGCAATGTGAAATTTTCGTCGCCTTTAGCGTTTGCTCTGGCCGAAGATTTTGATTTTGCGGGTGTAAACGAGGCGTTGAGAACGAAAGTAACGTTACGGCGTGAGCAACTTGTTGAATTATTTAGCGAGTATGACGCCGACAGCGAAACGATAATTTTCAATGGACTGGCTTCGTTAGAGCTCGACGAGGAAGAACAAACGCAGGGATGGACGTCTAATAGCCCTTTGCGCCGCAAATTGCACGGCGTATATTTTAAAGATAAGTATTCGCTTCGTAGATGGGGGGTTGCGTTTACAGACGAATATGTAAGTTGGAAGTTCGCGTTACAAGATATTCCTCCGAGCGTTGCGAAAGAAATAATGAGAAAAGTCGGCGTGTTATGCGTTTGTCAATTGGCTTGGCAAAAAGACGAGGAAGGGGAACTAATTCCAAAATCTTGTTTTGCAATTGATGGTATGAGCGACGATAGTAAAGCCGTTTGGGTAACCGAACCTATTTTCTGGCTTTACAACGTCGAAACAGGCGAAGTCTTGGCAAAGTATTCGTTTGATGAAATAAAAAAAGGAAAAGCCAAACGAATAGGCGAACAAGACGAATATACCGAAGAAATTGCGCGTAAGGCGGCGGAAAGAGCTGAAATCGAAGCCTGGGAAACTAAAAGAACGGCGGAACGCGAAGCGTTGAATGCGGAGCGCGAAGCGCGTGAAGCGGTCGAAAATTACGCGAAAGAACGTCGGCGTTCGGCGGCGTTTTGGCAGGAGGGGAACCGTCGGCTCGACAATCGTTTGGCGGCGGTGAAGCGGTTGACGTCGAGTCGGGAGGTTGCCGCGCCGATAACGATTAACGTTCCCGGCAATTGTGCGACGCTTGCCAAAGCGTTGGACGAAGCGGCGAAAGCGCCTTACGACGGGCCAATTCTGCGAATTGTTCTCGACGCCGGGGAATACGACGCGTCCGGCTTGACGTTGAAGACGTTCGTCGACGTGCAAAGCGCGAGCGGGAAGCCGGAGGACGTCGTTTTGACGGTCGACCCGGCGTCGCCGATTACCGTCGACGGGGAAACGGTCGTTTCGTTCGACGGCGTAACGTTGCGGCGGGTCGGCGGCGGAGCGAAAAGCGGCGCTTGCGTCGAGGTCAAACGGGGAATCGCGCTCTTGTTCGGTTGCGTTCTCGACGGGAAAAACGGCGCGAAGTCCGCGACCGGCGTCAAGGCAACCGGGCGCAAGAGCGCCGCCGTTCTTCATAAGTGCGTCGCGACCGGCTTTTCGCTCTCCGCGCTGCACGTCGAGGACGGCGCGTTCGGTTGGGCGGTCGAAAGCGTTTTCGGACCGAAAAACCGATTTGGCGCGAGTTCGAAAGCCGCGCGGCTCGAAGCGGAAAAGTGCGAGTTCCGCGGGAACGAAACCGCCCTTTATTTCCGAGGTATCGCGACCGGCGGCGCGCAAGGAAACGTTTACGCCGAGAACAAACGCGACGCGCAAATCCTCGACGGCGCCAAGGTCGAGGTCGACGCGCCGAACGTCGACGCGGGAAAATAACGACGTTAACGATAAACGTTAAAAACGGTTAAGCCGGAACCGCCGCCGTCGAGTTTTCGCGCTTGTCGACGACAAGATCGAAGTCGACGCTCTGAACGTCGAGAAAAAATAACGCCGCTAACGGTTGTTGACGGAAAGGTTTAAACCGGAACCGCCGCCGTCGAGTTCGCGCGCTCGACGGCGGCGGTTCGACGTTTGCCGTTAAAACGAAAAAGAAAAATCGCGAAAAACGACCGCGAAAAGAGCGAAAACGGACGGTCGGCGAAAAATTTGGCGAAAAATGGGAAATTTTTCCGATTTCTTTGCTTGCGTTCGTTGAAAAAAGAAGGTAAAATAAGAGAAGGAAGGGGCTTCGCGACGAAGCCGCTTCCGTTTTCGTTCGGTTTTCGAACCGGCGATTCTTGCGTTAAATTCTTGGACGGCTCTTGATTAAGCGTCGAGCGGAGGCGAAAGCTCGGCGCGCCGCGTCTTTTTTCGAAAGGCGCGTTTTGCGGTTTCGCGTCGAAAGCGGAGCGACGGGGCGTTCGAACGCTCGGTCGAAAACGCGTCGGCGACTGCGTTTGAAACGTCGAATTTCTGTCGTTGTATCTTTTGTGTTTTGAACGTTTTACAACGAAAGGGCGAAACGATGCGCAGGAGAACGAAAAAAAAGTTGGAGCGAGCGGTTGTCGCGAGCGCGGCGGCGGTTCTGCTCCTTTGGAACGGAATCTTTTGGACGAATTTCGAGTTGGAACGGGCGCGCGTTCGGGCGGCGTCGCGAGCGGCGTTCGCGGCGCTGGAGCGTTGCGACGGAGCGGTCGCGTCGGCGACGAGCGACTTGAAGCTGAAAACGCTTGCCGGAAAAGCGACGGCGCGGGACGTCGTCGAATGGCGACGCGCGACGGCGACGGCGTTTCGACGCTGTCTCGACGAGGTTTCGGCGATCGACGCGAGCGATTGTCCGGCGGACTTCCAAGCGGCGTTGGCGGACGGTCGCGCGGCGCTCGAACGCTGGACGGTCGAGAAGGAGACGCTTGCGGACGGCGCGGAACTTGCGCTCGAAACGGCGGAAACGGCGGGATTTAACGTCGACGAAGCGCCGTCGCTTGCGCGTCGCGAAGCGAGAAGCGCGCAGGGCCGGTTTTTCGCCGCCGCGGCGAGGTTCGGCTCGCGACCCGACTGGGCCGAGTAAACGCTTGGGAAAGCGCGACTTATTGAAGCGAAATTTTTAACGAAAGGAACGAAGTTTGTCGAATTTGCTTCCGCCGTCGCCGAGGTTCGCCTCGACGACGGCCTTTTTGTCGGCGTTAGAGGTAAGGGAGCGGCTCGACGGAGAGCGCGGGCGGACGTCGGGGGAGCGAGTCAAACGAAAAAAGGCGGCGACGTTTATAACGCGTCGTCTTTTTTATCGTCCGAATTTTTTAGAAGGGAAAAAACGCCGCGTCGCAAGACGTTAAAAAAGCAAAGCGCCGCCGTCGAGCGTTGAACTCGACGGCGGCGCTTTTCGCGTTTATTAATAAATGAGGGAGAAAATCGCGCCGAGCGTTCGCGGTTGGGCGACGTTGAAACGATCGGCGACGCCGCGTTTAACGGCGATAAAAGCGGTTCGCAACGGCGGTTTCGGCGAGGAAAAGGAGCGCCAACGCGACGACGAGAAGCGCGTAAGGTTCCGGCGTTTTGTCGGAGCGAATCGCTTCCAACGCGGTCGACGCGGCGGTTAGGTCGAGCGTTTTATACGGGACGCCGTCCCAAAGCGCGGCCCAATCGTCCGGCGTCGGGCGCGTCAGGTCGAATTCGGCGTCCGGAATCGAAACAGCGAACGCTTTGTCGAGCGTTTCGCCGTCGGCGTTCGGCGCGGTTCGGAGTCGGTAAAGTCCGGCCCGCGACGTTCCGGGGAAGCGGATTTGCCGCCGCTCGACGTCGGTCGGAATCGCGAGTTCTTCGCCTTGCGGCGTCGTCAGCGTCGCGACCGCCGGGAACGTTTCGAGCGGAGAACGGAGCGTCGCCGTTTCGCCGACCGAATAATTCAAGATCGACGCGTCGCCCGACGCGAGCCGCCGCGCGATTCCGTCCGTCAAGAGGACGAAAACCCAAGGCGCGTCGCCGACCGCCAAATCGTTCCAAGCGTCGTTTTGCGTTCCGTCCGACAGCGGCGTCGCCAACGTCGCGACCGTTCCGCGTCCGAGCCGATTTTCGACGAGCGCGGGCGGGGCGGTTTCGCTTTTTTCGCTATTTGGGTTATTTTCGCCGTTTTCTTTGTTTTGCGCGACTTGCGTGTTTTCGCCGGTTGCTCCGGTTTCTTCCGACAAGGCCGCGTCGTCGATTTTCTCGAACCGAGCGACGACGGTCGCGGACGGCGTTAAGTCGGTCAAACGCCAAAATCGTCCGACCGGGAGCGCGTCCCAAGGAACGCCGGCGCGCTCGAACGGACGGAACGGCGCGAGAAGGGGCGCGTCGTAATTCGCCGGTTTCAGCGAGCGGTTCCAGTCGGCGACGCGCGCTTGGTCGACCGGTTTCGCTCCGAGCAAACGGACGGCGGCTTCCGTTTGGAACGCCGAAATCGGGTTCGCGTTCCGACCGAGAAAGACGCCGAGCCCGCCGCCCTTTTCGACGAACGCGGTCAAACGGCGAACGGTCGCTTCGTCGAACGCGGACGCGGGCGGGTCGAGGAGCAAAACGGCCCGATAACGCGCCAAGGCTTCCGGCGTCGCGGTCGCGAGGGAAGTCGGCGTTTGCGTTTCGGCGTCGGAAAGAGCGCTTGGAGCGGTCGACGGCGCGGCGAACGGGACGACGTCGAGTTCGAACGGCGCGCGACCGGTCTTCTTAAATTCTTCCGGCGCAAGCGCTTGCGTTAAAAAGAGCGACTTTTCCGCGACCGGATTCGGCGCGACGACGAGAAGCCGCCAATCGGTTTCGACGTCGACCGCGAACCAGCGAACGTCGTCCGCGGCGAGCGCGTCCGCTCCGACGACGCGAACGGCGCCGACGCAGGCGCCCGGCGGCAAGTCGCTCGGTTGAAAAACGGCGCTCCGCTTCGAACGACCGTCGGCGAACGAAAGCGTTTGCGATTCGCGGCGCAGAACGAGCGTTTCATCGTCGAACGGCGCGTTGTCTTCAAGGTTGGACGGCAGTTTTTTCGCGTCGAAAAGGACGAGTTCGAGCGTCGCGTCGCGTTCGCCCGGGCCGACCCGTTCGACGTCGACGTCGATTCGGAGCGTTCCGCCCGCCGCGAGCGTTTCGGCGGAGAGGGAAAGCGACCCGACCGAAACGTTTTGGAACGCGTCGTCGCCGAGATCGACGAAGTAAAAGCGCGGGACGCCGGGAAGTTCCGCGTCGGCGTCGTCGGGCGATTCGGCGTTTTCGTCGGCGTCGTGTTCGCCGTTTCGGCGGCGGGCGGCTTGAACGGTCGCGGCGTATTGGCGACGGATTCGGCGCGCGTCCGCGTCCGACCAACCGGGGCGCGTTCCGTCCGAAAGAACGAAAATCTCCTTCGTCGGGAGTTGCGAACGTTCGACGAGCCGGAGCGCTTCGAGCGTCGTTTCGGCGACCGGTCGCCCGCCCGGTTCGATTTCGAGCTTTTCGAGTCGGGTTCGCGCCGCGAAACGATCCGGTTGGAACGCGTCGCCGTCGAACGTTCCGTCGAGAATCGCGATTTCGCTTTCCGGCGGAAGTTGCGCGACGATGGCGGCGGCGGTCGCTCGAGCCGTTTCGAAAAACGACTCGTTATTCTTGACGCGACCCGTTCGGACGGACGAGTCGACGACGATCGCGGCGGCGACCGGCGCGTTTCGCCCGGCGATACCGGCTTTTTCCGGACGACGCGGAGCGGACGCGGTTTCGCTATTTTGCTCGGTTTTGTCGGTTTCGCCAATTTGCGTCGTTTCGGCGTTTTCTCCGTTTTCGCCGACTTCGCCGGTTTGACGCGCTTCGTCTAAAAACGTCGCGGATTCCGGCGGCAAAAAGACCGGCCTCGCCAACGTCAACCCGAGCAAAACAAGCGTTCCGACGCGGAGCGCGAGCAAAAGAAGGCGTTTTAACGTCAGTTTGCGTTTGTTCTCCGCGAACTTTTGGCGCGCGAAACGGAGCGCCGGGAAGACGACTTTTTTCGGCTTGCCCCGCGAAAGGAGGTGCAAAACGATCGGAACCGCCGTCGCGGCGAGTCCGGCGAGAAAAAGGGAAAAGGTCGTAAAAGTCATCGGCGAAACGCGGCGCTTGACGCGGTAAAACGGGCGAAATAAACCGAGTAAATAAAACGGATGATTTTCGGCGGTAAAACGAACCGTCGAGCGGCGTTATTTTAGCGTTTTTCGCGAGCGCGGTAAAGTCGAAAGCGGTCGATTTTTCCGCAAGAGGAAAAATAACGGAAAACGACGGAAATTTCTTGCGGCGACGCTCTTTTCAGGGAAAACGGGCTCGCGGTCGGGCGGTAAAATGTTTGAAATATTTCAAATATTTGATTTTTTTGAAATTCTAAGTTTGTCGGCGCGTAAATTTTCCCCTTTCGCCGCTCTTTAAGGATAACAAGCGTCCGACGGCGGCGCTCGAAAGAAAAAAAAGAAAAAATTTTCGCGGCGACGCAAAAAAAAGCGTTTCCGACAAACTAATTAAGCGAGAAGAGAAAAAAGCTAACGGACGGCGTTCGACGTTAAAACGTCGCTCGCGACACAAGCGAACGCGTCGTTAACGATTAAAATGAAAGAGGAAGGATATTAGGATGAAAAACGTTTCTTTGAACGATTTGCGCGATATTTTGGACGAAACCGGGCTTCGACACGTGAAGAAAGAAAACGTTTTGCTCGTTTCCTTGCCCGCCGACGAGGATTTCGGTTGCGACATTTTGATTCTTTTGGCGGTGGAAGGCTCGCGTATTCGCGCCGTCGCCGGAAGTCGAGATTTTCAAGCCCCGCGAGCCAACCGGATCCAAGCGTTGGAGTTCTGCAATCGTTGGAACGACGATAAAGCGGCGCCGCGCGCTTACCTCGACGAAGAAGGTTACTTCCGACTCGATTGGTTTTTGTACACCGACGTCGATATCGCCGAGTCGTATATTAAAGAGCGGTTCGTCGATTTGTTTATCGCGAGTTCCTGGCAATTTTTTAAAGAAGCCGGGCAAGAGTTCGCCGACTTTGAGCGAGCGAATTGACGCCGTCGTCCGTCGCGTCGGCGACCGCGCTTAAACTAAGGCAACGAGTTTCAACAAAGCAACGAATAAAATAAGGAAACAACGATGAGCGAAAAACATTTCTCGATCGATCGCCTGCGCGATATTTTGGACAAGATGGGGTATCGTCATTTGAAAAAAGACGGCGCAATTTACGCGACCTTTCATAACGACGAATACCCGAATCCGCTGACGTGTCTTTTTACGTCGGGCGGTTCGAAAATTCAAGCCGCCGCTTGGATGGAAGGCGTCTGTTGCGACGCCGCGAGTCGCGTCGCCGGGTTGGAATTTTGCAACGATTGGAATTACGGCAAGGTGAATCCGCGCGCTTACCTTGACGCCGACGGCGATTTGCGCGTCGATATGACGCTCTTCGCCGACGAAACGTTGACCGACGAGTACGTCGAAGAGAACTTCGTTCGTCTTTTCCTTGGGACGACGGACGAATTTTACAAAGAAGCCGCGAAGAAGTTCTTTTAACGGACGTTCGAGAATTTGCGTCGCCGCTGAAAACAACGGCTCGCTAAAATTGCAGGGCGTTTGAAATGAAGGCAAGATTTTCGGGGCGCAAGAGAAATTTTTCAAGAGATTTCGTCGGATTTGGAAAAATTAAAGGGGGGAAAAGGGAAAACCTTAGACCCCGTTGCAACAAAATAAATATTGAGAATCGAAAGATATTCGGTTAATTAAAACCTAATAAAATTTCAACGAAAAGAAAAGGAGATAAAGATGGTTCTGAGCGGAGCATTGGCGTGTAAATTGGCGGCGCTGGCGTTTAATCCTGCCACCGCGCCGGTGGCGCTTCCGGCCCTTATCGCGGGAGCCGCTATTTACGGAATTGTGGAAGAGTGCAAAAAGTAAACAAAAGGCGGGCGTAGTCGCGTCTTTTAAAAAAAAACGGTGAATTGAGGGGCAATAGACCGTTAATGTCGTTTAGCGCCAAAAACCGCGAACGCAAACGGTAAAAGCGCGAAGGTTGCAACATTGGTTTTGCCCCTCGATCGTTTTGATTATAAGTAGACTAACGACGGTTAAACGGCGCGCAGGGAAATACGACGGTAAAAATAAAAAATGAGCGGGAATCGAGGGGGAATGCGATGAGAAAAAAGACATTGTGGGACGCGAAGGGGGGGGGGCGAAATTGAAGAAATGGTTCGGGAATTAGGAAGCGGTCGCGTCGGCGCCTAAAATAATTATCGATAGAGGAAGAAATAAAATGGGACGAAGTAAAATTTTGAAGAATCGTTGGCGGGATACGCAAAAGGTTATTCGCCTTGTTCAAGAAAAATTCCGCCAAGAAGGGTACGACACGCAACTTTTAATGAATTTTGGCGACGAATATGTTTTACAGGTGCGCGATTCTACGGTTTCCGATACCGCCGGCCCTGTTAAATGGCTTTGTTCGGCGACCGGTTCGGCCGCCGTCGCGACCTTAGTCGCGAGGCGTGTCGCGTCGGGAGGCGACGTCGAAATTGAGGCGGTCGGCGGAAAATGGTTGGATAAAGCGGCGGTGATGGGCGTTTCGATGGTCGTCTTGTGGCCTCTTTTCGTAACGTCAAGTATCGGAATGTTTCGCCAAAATAAATTGATTGGTCGACTTTACGACGAAATGATAACGGAGTATTTGACGGTTTGATTTAAGAGACTGAACGACGAAAAAAAACGTTGCGAAGAAGTTGACCTAACTATTTTTTGCGCGGAAGAAACGGAACGTTGTCGATAATAATTTCGACGACGTTTTTTTATGGAGCGCGGAAACGCCGCGTCGTGAGAGACGCTTTTTTAAAGGAGAAAAAATGAAAAATATTTCGTTAAACGATTTAGGCGCGCTTTTGGGCGTCGTCGACGTCGATTATATTCGCGACGAAGACGCGTTGATCGACCTTGCGCTCGACCCGGAAGAAGCGAAGTTCTGTATAATTTATGAAGTTCAAGGTCAATGGGCGCGTTGTCTGGCTTGGAGCGATTTTAAAGTGAAGCCCGAGGCTCGACTGAAAGCGTTGGAATTTTGCAACGAATGGAACGCCGCAAATCCCGTTCCGCGCGCTTTTTTGCAACACGACAACTTCACGCTCGATTGGGGCTTGTCGACCGATTTCGAAATTAGCGAAGAATACGTCGAAGAGAACTTTATCGGATTGTTTCGAGCGGCCGTCGGTTGGTTTGCCGAAGAGGTCGACGAAGAATTTGACGCGGAGAAAGATTTCGTTTTTTCCAAGGAGTAACGCGCGCTCCGCCGGAAGCCGACGATTAAAAAAACGCGGCGACGAGAATCGAACGTCGCCGCCCGAACGAAAAAACGCCGAACCTCGCAAGGTTCGGCGTTTTTTTAGGTCGGTTCCCGGGGGGAAGCGGAAACTATTTCACTTCGAAGTCGGCGTCGATCGCGTCGTCGTTCGGATTCGCGCCGGAACCGGCTTGAGCGTCTTGCGAGGCGCCCGCGGCTTGGGCGGCTTGCGCGCTTTCGTACAACGCTTTGCTCATCGCGTGGCTGGCCGATTCGAGTTCCGTCAACGCGGCCTTAATGCGGTCGACGTCTTCCGATTCGCAGGCTTCGCGAGTCTTCGTAATCGCGGCGTTGAGCGCGGCTTTGTCCTCGGCGCGGAGCTTGTCGTCGTGCTCTTTCAGGAGCTTTTCGAGTTCGAAGCACATCGATTCGGCGCGGTTTTTCGACTCGACCAACTCGCGACGCTTCTTGTCTTCCTCGGCGTGTTCCTCCGCGTCGCGGCGCATCTTTTCGATGTCTTCTTCCGACAACCCGGACGATTGCTCGATGCGGATTTTTTGTTCCTTTTGCGTTCCGAGGTCTTTTGCCTTGACGTTCAGGATGCCGTTGGCGTCGATGTCGAACGTAACTTCAATTTGCGGAACGCCGCGCGGAGCCGGCGGAATCTCTTCGAGGTTGAATTGGCCGAGGAGACGGTTTGCCGACGCGATTTCGCGTTCGCCTTGGTAAACCTTGATCGTAACGGCGGTTTGGTTGTTTTCGGCGGTGCTGAACACTTGTTTCTTTTCGGTCGGAATCGTCGTGTTGCGTTCGACGAGCTTCGTCATAACGCCGCCGAGCGTTTCGATCCCGAGCGAAAGCGGGGTAACGTCGAGGAGCAAAATATCGGTAACTTCGCCCGCCAAAACGCCCCCTTGGATCGCGGCGCCGAGCGCGACGACTTCGTCCGGGTTGACGCCCTTGTGCGGCTCTTTGTTGAAAATCTTTTGAACCGTTTCTTGGACTTTCGGGATGCGCGTCGAACCGCCGACCAAGACGACTTCGTCGATTTGCGACGGCGTAAGGTTCGCGTCGGAAAGCGCTTGCATAACCGGGCCCTTAACGCGTTCGATCAAACCGTCGACGAGCTTTTCGAATTCCGGACGCGAAATCTTCATTTGAAGGTGTTTCGGGCCGGTCGCGTCGGCGGTGATGAACGGCAGGTTGACGTCGGTCGTTTGTTGCGAGCTGAGTTCGCGCTTCGCTTTTTCCGCCGCTTCTTGGAGGCGTTGGAGCGCCATCGCGTCTTTGCGGAGGTCGACGCCGTATTTGCCTTGGAAGTCGTCGGCCAAGTAATTAATAAGGGCTTGGTCGAAGTCGTCGCCGCCGAGGTGCGTGTCGCCGTTGGTGCTGACGACTTCGAAAACGCCGTCCGCGACGTCGAGAACGGAAACGTCGAACGTCCCGCCGCCGAGGTCGAAAACGACGATCTTTTGGTTGACGTTTTTGTCGAGCCCGTAAGCGAGCGCGGCCGCGGTCGGTTCGTTGACGATACGAGCGACTTCGAGACCGGCGATTTGCCCGGCGTCTTTCGTCGCTTGACGTTGCGCGTCGTTGAAGTAAGCCGGAACGGTGATGACCGCTTTGTTGACTTTATGACCGAGGTACGCTTCCGCCGATTCCTTCAGTTTGCGAAGCGTCATCGCGGAGATTTCCGGCGGCGTGTAGCCTTTGCCGTCGATTTCGACCTTGACGTAATCGTCCGCGCCGCCGACGACTTTGTACGGAACCGCCGTTTCTTCCGAACCGACTTCGCCGCGTTTGCGACCCATAAAGCGTTTGATCGAAGCGACGGTGCGCGTCGGGTTCGTAACCGCTTGGCGTTTCGCCGTTTCGCCGACGAGGTTTTCGCCGGAGTCGGTGAACGCGGCGACGCTCGGCGTCAAGCGATACCCTTCCGGGTTCGGGATGACTTTCGCGTCCTTGCCTTCCATAACCGCGACGACGGAGTTCGTCGTGCCTAAGTCGATGCCGATGATTTTTTCGCCTTGAGCCATTGGTAATCCTCCTTAAACGCTGTATTTTGTCGACGGCGGCGATAAGCGCCCGCGTCGTTTTTTCTTAAATTTCGCTCGGCGCCCGCGAGGAAAACGAAGCGCGAACCGGCGTTCCGGTTCGACGGCGACGTTTAGCGTCGCGGTCGAGCGGCGCTTGATTTCAATTACGCAAACGCGGCGCCAAAACGACGGAAAAAGGAAAACTTTTTTGAAAAAATTTCCGAGATTTTTGTTAAACGTTGCGAAATCGTCGCTTAAAAAACGTCGGATTTTTCTTTTTGCGTCGAGCGCTTTCGGGGAATTTTATTTCGCGGAGCGTTTTAGCGCGCGAATCTGCCAATTTGACAGAATTTTCTCGACGGCGGCGCGAAATTTTCGCGTTCGGCGGCGGCGCGCGTCGGCCCCGCTTGCGTTCGTCCGTTTTTGAGATACAATAAACGACGGTTCCGCTTGTCGGCGACGCGAGGCGGCGTCGAACGCGGGCCGTCGTTCGCGTCGAGGAAAAGGGGGCGAGAGTTAATTATAATGAGTAAAGCGTCCGATTTGAAAACAGTGTGCCGCTTGGCGTTCGCGTCGAAAAAAGGCGCGAATCACGAAGAGCGTTTGGAAAGTTTTTACAACGCGCAAGCGGACGATTACGACTCGTTTCGCGATAAATTCTTGTCCGGACGCGAGGAACTTTGGCGCGAACTGGGCGTCGTCGACGGCGGCGTCTGGGTCGATATGGGGGGCGGCACCGGGCGCAACGTCTTTAATTTCGGCGAGAATTTGAAGCGGTTGAAGAAGGTTTACGTCGTCGACTTGTCGGAGTCGCTTCTGAAAAACGCGCAAAAAAAGATCGACGCGAACGGTTGGACGAACGTCGAAACGGTCAAAGCCGACGCGACGACGTGGACGCCGCCGGAGGGAAAAGTCGACTTCGTAACGTTTTCCTATTCGCTGACGATGATTCCCGACTGGTTCGCGGCGCTCGACCAAGCGTTTGAAATGTTGAAACCGGGCGGAAAAATCGGCGTCGTCGACTTTTACGTCGCGAGAAAATACCCGAGCGGCGATTTGCCGAAACAAAAATGGGGAACGCGAACCTTTTGGCCGCTTTGGTTCGGTTGCGACAACGTGTATCCGAACTGCGACCATCCGCCGTATTTGGCGAAGCGCTTCGAACGGTTGGCGTTCCGCGAGTGGAAAGACCGCATACCGTATTTCCCGATTCCGGGCGTGAAAACGCCGCGTTACTTTTTTGTCGGACGCAAACCCTCGGAGAACTAAGCGTTCGTTTTCAGACGACGTAAGGAGAGCGCGATGAATTACTTAATCACCGGCGGCGCGGGGTTCGTCGGCTCGCATTTGACCGAATATTTTTTGAATCGCGGCGACTCCGTTTCGATCGTCGACGACCTCTCGACCGGCGCTTGGGCGAACGTCGCGCCGTTCGAAGGCCGCCCGAACTTCCGCGCTTACGTCGCCGACGCGGCCGACCCGGTTTTGCTCGAAGGTTTGATTCGCGAAGCCGATTTCGTTTTCCACTTGGCAAGCTCGGTCGGGGTGAAGCTGATCGTTTCGCAACCGGTCGACGCGATCCGCCGCATTATCCGTCCGACCGAAAACGTCGTCGACTTGTGCGCGAAGTACCGCCGGCCCGTTTTGTTGACGTCGACGAGCGAAACATACGGGAAATCGGACGACGCGCCGTTTCGGGAAGAGATGGACGTCGTGTTGGGCCCGAGTTGCAAAAACCGCTGGGCTTACGCGGTCGCGAAGTTGGTCGACGAGTTTTACCTCTTGGCGCACCACCGTCAAACGTCGCTTCCGGTTTACATTACGCGACTTTTTAACGTCGTCGGGCCGCGTCAGACCGGCGCTTATGGAATGGCGCTTCCGCGTTTCGTTTCGGCGGCGCTCCGCGGCGAACCGCTGAAAGTTTGCGGCGACGGTCTCCAAACCCGTTGTTTTTCGTCCGTTTTCGATATCGTCGAGGGGCTGGCGCGCCTTTCGGAGTCGAAAGAGGCGGTCGGGCAAGCGGTGAACCTCGGGAGCGACGAAGAAATCTCGATTCGCGACTTGGCCGAGCGCGTCGTCAAGATTTGCGACTCGAAATCGCCGATCGAATTCGTCGATTACGAAAGCGTTTACGGCCCGAATTTCGACGACATGCGCCGCCGCGTTCCGTCGTTGGAGCGAGCGAAGCGGCTGATCGGCTGGAGTCCGAAACGAACGCTCGACGAAATCATCGTCGAAGCCCGCGATTGGCAGCTCGCGACCGGGCGCTTCTGAGGACTTTATTAAAGATAATTATTACGGATGGCACAAAAATCTCTTTTAGATTATATTGACGATAACGAGTTGGGAGTTTCGAATAAAATGACCGAAACTGCTACCGCCGTTGTTCGTTGCGGCGACGCGTTAGAAGAACTGAAGAAGTTACAGGAGGGAAAATTTCAGTTAATCGTGTCGTCGCCTCCTTATAACTTAGGTAAAAGTTACGAAAAAAAACAAAAAATCGACGAATATATTGAAAATTATCGTCGGATAATACAAGAGTTATATCGCGTGTGCCATAACGAAGGCGGCGTAGTATGGCAAGTGGGAAATTGCGTTGAAAAGGGCGAAGTTTTTCCGCTCGATATTTATTTCTATCCGCTTTTTCTGGAAACGGGATTCAAATTGCGCAATCGGGTAATATGGCATTTTGGGCACGGATTACACGCCTCAAAAAGATTTTCCGGGCGTTATGAAACCGCGTTATGGTTTACTAAGTCCGACGACTATGTTTTTAATTTAGACGCGGTGCGCGTACCGTCGAAATATCCGGGGAAAAGGCATTATAAAGGCGAGAAGGCGGGATTGCCTAGCGGTAATCCGTTAGGGAAAAATCCGTCCGATTTTTGGGATTTTCTGGCTAACGAATGGGAGGACGGGGTATTAGAAATTCCCAACGTTAAATCGAATCATCCGGAAAAAACGATTCATCCTTGCCAATTTCCAATAGAGCTAGTAGAACGTTTTATTTTAGCGTTGACTAACGAAAACGATTGGATTCTCGATCCTTACGGCGGAGTTGGCTCGTCGTTAATTGCCGCGTTAAAAAATAAGAGAAAAGGCTTAATTATCGATAAAGAACTTCAATATTTGAAGATCGCCGAACAGCGCGTTCGCGATTTAAATAACGGTTCTTTGAAATATCGAAAATTAGGAACTCCTGTTTATCAACCTACCGGTCGGGAAGCGGTCTCGAAAATCCCGCAGGAATGGATAAAAGGTCGCGCACAATGAGAATCGTAGCTAAATATAGTTTTAATGGCGGCGAAAAATATATTAAAGAAAAGTTTTTAGCCGAGTTGGGCGAAATTGAGACGGTGGTTTCAAAAGTTGACGCCGTTTGTTGTAAAACGAAGCAAAGTCGCGAAAGGGCGCGCGGTGAAAAAATTTTATATTCGCCTTACGCGTTAAATTTACAGTTTAAAAAACATTTTGGCGAGCGGGCTTGGCGTTCCGTGCGTCAGCGTTGCGAGTATAAATACGGTGAATTTTTGCCGGGATATGTTCCCGACGCTGCTTTACGAGGCGCATATCGAGAAATGGACTTTGTGCATCCGCAAAGTAAGATAGGCGTTGAAGTGCAATTTGGAAAATATGCGTTTATGGTGTATAATGTTTGCGCTAAGATGACAATTTTTCATAAATTAGGTTTTATTAACTGCGGCGTTGAAATTGTTCCCGTTAAAAATATGGCGAAAGAAATGAGTACGGGCGTCTCGTACTTTGAGCAATTTGCTTGGGATTTAGAGCATCGCGGCATATCGAATATCGATATTCCCGTATTGATTTTAGGTGTTGATGTTTGAGTTAGTTGTGGGGAATTAAGGGTTAAAATGGTTAAAATAGCGATTTTGGGCGCGACCGGTTACACGGCCTTGGAACTTTTGAAACTTTTGCGTCGGCACCCGGAGGCGGAGGTCGTCGCGGCGACGAGTCGCGAAAACACGAGCCGAATCGACGAAGTGCATCCGTCGCTGACCGGTCAGTTTTCGGTGCGTTGCGCGAACCTCGGGCCGCGCGACTTGGCCGACCTTGGCGTCGAGGTTGTCTTCAGCTGCCTGCCGCACACCGCGACGGCGGCGGTCGCTCCGGAGCTGCTCGATCTCGGAATGAAAGTGATCGACTTTGGCGCCGACTACCGCTTGAACGACGTCGACGTCTTCAACAAGTGGTACAACGTAACGCACCCGGACCCGGAACGCCTCCCGAAAACGCCTTACGGCTTGCCGGAGCTTTTCCGCGAAGAGATTAAAAAATCGGCGCTCGTCGCGAACCCGGGTTGTTATCCGACGTCGGCGATTCTCCCGCTCGCGCCGCTCCTCAAAGGCGGTTTCATCGGCGGCGACGACATTATTATCGACTCGAAAAGCGGCGTTTCCGGCGCCGGTCGCAAGCCGAGTATGAAGACGCTTTACCCGGAATGCAACGAATCGATCGCGGCTTACGGCGTCGGAACGCACCGACACACGCCGGAGATCGAGGAAGTCTTGACGACGGCGAGCGGCGTCGCGGCGAAGGTTGTCTTCACCCCGCACCTGACGCCGATGGATCGCGGCATCCTCTCGACGACGTACTCGAAACCGCTCAAAGCGGCGACGCAAGAAGAACTCCTCGCGTACCTGCGCGACTTTTACGCCGGCGAACCGTTCGTTCAAGTCGTCGACGCGCTCCCGTCGACGAAAGACGTTACGCACACGAACCGCTGCCACCTGACCGTCCGCGTCGTCGGCGACCGGATCGTTACCGTTTCGGCGATCGACAACCTGATCAAGGGCGCCGCCGGGGCCGCGGTGCAAAACTTCAACGTCGTTTGCGGCTTCGACGAAACGACCGCGTTGCTCTAAGCGCCGCCGTTGAACCGTTTGGGCGTTTCTAAAAAATCGCGCTCGAACGAGAGAAAACCGCGAAACCGCCGCTCGACGCGTCGACCGTCGAGCGGCGGTTTTTTCTTGCGCGAAAAATTTTCCGGAAATTTCGCGAAATTTTCCAAAAAGCGGCGTTTTCCGAAATCCGTCGCGTTTCGCCGTTCGTCTTGGAAGCGACGGCGCGTCGTTCGAGCGGCGTTTTTCGACTTCTTCTCAAACGCAAACGAGGAAAGAAAATGACTTGGAAACGAATTTTGACCGCGGCGCTTTTAACGCTTTCGGCGGCGTTCGGCGCGACCGCTTGGGCGCAAGGGGAGGAAAAAGGCTTCCGCCAACCCCGGGCGCAAGAAGAAGAGAGGCGTTTCGACGTTCTGCTGATGAACGATCCGAGCCTTAAACTGGTCGAGAGCGGTCTGGAAGCGTCGGCGACGGAGATTTATTTCGGCGACGCGGTTTACTTCCGAGCGTTCGAGCGCAACGTCTTGGAAACGCCGGTTGAGCGAATCGGCGCCTTTTACGCGCAAATCGGCGGTTTTGCGCCTTACGTCGGCGCCGATTATTCCTTTATGGCGCGCGCGGCGGAGGTCGAGGCGGAGGGCGTCGAGGGAACGTATCGTTGGACGCCGGAGTTTCCAAGGCGAGCCTTTCCGCCGCAATTCGGGAAATCCGAACGCGCCGTAATTCCGCCCGGCGCCGAGTTGGATTACGGCGTCTTCGCGGTCGAGTTTCCGCCGCTCGAAGATTGGAACGATCCGTTTTGGCGCGCCGTTCGGAAGCATTTGGCGACCGAGAAACGCGTCGAAATTCAAGTAAGTTTCGATTTTTTACGGACGTTGGAAAAAGCGGCTCCCGCTCCGAGCAAAGATAGCGGCGCGATGGGATGCGCGGCGGCGTCGTGGGAGACGATCGAGAAACGCGTCGAGAAAAAAATCGTCCTGAAACGCCGTCCGGACGCGGAGATGAAGCGGCTCGACGCGTGGTTTGCGGCGACGCCGAAAGAAGCGTTTCCGGAGCGAGTCGACGTGGAAAAAGGCGCGGGATATAAAATTCCGTCGATGGAAAAAATCGCGGAGGAGAGCCGAAGCGCCGTCGAAATCGCCGGGAAAAAATACTCGCCGCGTCTTGTCGTTCGATGTGGAAACCGCAAGCCGTCCGCTCCGAACAATCCGGCGACGCTCGACGGTTGGCGCAAGCTCGAAGCGGAGTTTTCGCCGTCGACGTTGCGCGACGAAATAACGCTAACCCGTTTACAACTCGAATATTACAACGCGACGACCGAAGCGGAAACCGAAACGGCGTTAAAGACGTTGGTCGCTTGGGTCGACGCGCTTCCGGGCCCGCAACGGGCGGCGTTGGTCGCGTCGATAACGTCGCGGCGTTGGCTTGTCGGCGGCTTTAAAGTCGGAACGGGACGAACGCCGGTCGACTTCAATATGAAGGAAATCGCGCCGAAGTACGAACGACTTTGCGACGCGTTGGTTCCGCCGGTCGAGCCGCCGAAACCCGAGCCGATTCCGATCGACGTCGAGCGTCTCGCCGAAGTCGCCCGTCGCGCCGTCGAGGCAAAGGCGTCGAGCGTTCCGGCCCCGGCGGTCGACGTCGTTTCCTCGTTTGACGATCGCCTTGAAACGGCGTTGGAAACGTCGCCGGCGTCGGAGCTTCTGTTCGGCGACTCGCTTTATTGCCGCCTTGTCGACCGCAACGTTTCGAACGCGCCGTTGACCGTCGCCGCTTTTTCGGAGGCCGTCGGGCCGCCGTCGAAAGCCGATCTTTTTTATTCGCTCGAATCGATTTCGCTCGAGTCCGACGAGTTCGGGCGATACGACTTCGCGCCGGAGTTCGCGGTCGATTGGGGGGCGAAGTCGCCGGAGCGGACGCCGCGAACGCTCGACCCGGGCGCCGAGCGGGAAGTCGGGCGTTTTGCCGTCGAGTTCCCGCCGACCGAGGATTTGGGAACGCCGTTTTGGAAGGCGGTTTGGCAAAACTTGAGGGGCCCCGGCGTCGAGTTGCGATTGCGCGTCGCGGCGAAACGTTGGGTGAAACGGGCCGCCGACGCCGATTGGGAGTCGACCGACGTTCTTTTCGAACGGAAATTGACGCTGAAACCGCGCGCGACACACGACTTTATGGCGCGGGTCGAAGGTTGGGGCGACTACTGGAAACCGGGCGAACTTCCGCGAATCGTCGAGCGCGACTCGGAGGAACTCGGCCCGACGACGTATAAACTTCCTGCGCTCGAAACGTCGGCGGCTCGCGTTGAGCTTACCTTGCGCGTTCCGACGTATTGGGTGGAGGGGAGCGCTATATTTTTTGAAAAAGCGCGTTGCGACCGCGACTTTTTCGTCCGCGTCGGAACTCGCAAGCAAAAGGGGCCGAACGGGAAGGACGCGATAGAGTGGGGAGCGATCGCGCGCAACGTTTACGAGTCGACGCTTCGAAACGATTTCGAGCTAATTAACTTGTTGCTCAAGTTTTATGAAGCGAAAGACGGGGAAAAGACGCAAAAAGCGTTGGAAACGTTGGTCGATTGGTTGGCCGGGCTTTCGCGTCCGCAGCGACTTCTTTATCTTGAAGCGATAAAGGAAAAACGGGCCGCGACCGTCGCCGACGACGAGGCGGAAAACGTAAAATCGTCGGAGAAAATTTGGGTCGTTCCGGCGCCGATCGCGGAGAAATACGAGCGACTTTGCGCCGCGTTGGACGAAGTCGGCGAGATTTTGGAATCGGCGCCGTAACCGAGAACGGCGGCTTGATTCGACGTGAAAAAGCGGAAAACGTCGCGTCGACGGAAATTTTTTCGCCGTCGCGACGCTTTTGGTCGGGGTGCGTAAACGTTGCGGAATGATGAAATAAAATGCCGCGACGGTTGCGCGTCGCGGCGCTTTTTTAAGCGCGGGAGAATTTTTCGCGAAAATTTTGCAAAAAGCCCCTTGCGCTTTTTTGTTCCTAGGGTATATTCTTACCTGTCGCTGGTAATGACCGCGACGACAACAAACGCCGACCGCTTTCGAGCGGAAAGTCAAAAGCGAAAACGAAAATAAAAATTTTTCAAAAAAGCTCTTGACGAAAACGAAAACGGTGGTAAATTGATTGAGTCGCTTGGGAGAAAGCGGCAAACGAAAAATCGAACGGGTTCAAGCGAAAAGGTTGAACGCGCGGCTTAAAACTTGCGAAAGCTCGTTTTAAACGATATTTTACAATTAGGTGATGCAAGAGTGGCGTCTGGGATTTTGTCGCTGGTCGACGGTTCGCGCCGAGTTTGACGGTCAAACGTTGAACGGAGCGGGAGCGTAAGTCGGTTGAGCGGCGGATCTTAGAAACATAACTATAATTTTGTCGAATTCATTGAGTTCAATAACTTTATAGAG
>JAGBDD010000002.1 GCA_017937685.1 Thermoguttaceae bacterium
AGAACTTGACAGAGGAATAAAAATGAAAGTAAATTGCATTTCGCAACTTCGCTCGTCCAATTCGGCGCTCGCCGTCGCGCTGAAAACGCTTATGTGCGCGCTCTTGTTCGTCGGTTTCGTCGCGACGACGACCCCGACGGCGTGGAATCCGGCTTCCTGCGCGTTCGCCGACGACGACGATGACGACAACGATAACAATAATAACGACGACGATGACGACGACAATAACGACAGCGATCAATTCCGCGAACTGCGCTGGGGTTATCGCGAAGCGGTCGGCGGTTTTATGGTCGACGCGAACCGCGTTCTTCGCAACGCGAACGTTCAAGAGCTGAGCGCCGACGTCGCCGCGAAGATGGCCGAAATCCCGAGCGATCTTCAAGCTCCGGCGAAAGAACGCAAAATCTCGCTCAAACGTTTGAACGCGTTGGTCGCCGAATGCGAAGCGAACAACGTTGAAATCCCGGAAGCGGCGCGCTGTCTCGGCGGTTTGACGGCGATCGAATACGTCGTCGCGGTTCCGGAAGAAAACGATATTTACCTCGTCGGCCCGGCCGAACCGTGGACGGTTTCCGACTGCGGAACGCTCGTCGGTAAGAAGAGCGGCAAACCGGTTCTTCGCCTCGAAGACCTGATGGCCGTTTCGAGCGCTTGGAACGGCGGCAAAGTTTCGCCGATCTCCTGCTCGATCGACCCGACCCGCGAAGCGATCGCCCGCTTGACCGCGCTCCAAATGCCGGCGCCGGCGGAAGAACTCGCCGCCGCGATGGGCCAAATGAACGTTACCCTCCAAGGCGTCCCGAGCGACAGCCGCGTCGCGAACGTCTTGGCCGCCGCCGACTACCGTATGAAGCGCCTCAGCCTCGGCTTCGACGAAGCGGAAATCAAAAACTTCGCGAGCTATTTCTCGATGGTCAAACGCGGGAGCGCCGCTTACGGTCAACGCTTCTGGATGGAACCGAAATACGAAACGGTCTATCGCGACGCCGATTCGCTCGTTTGGAAGGTTTCCGATTCCTCCGTCGCCGTTCTGACCGAACGCGAAGCCCTCGCGAAAGACGGCTCCCGCAAAGCGACCGGCAAAGCCGACGCCGCCGCGAACCGTTGGGCGAAAAATATGACCCGTCGTTATAACGAACTCGCCAAGGCCGAACCGATCTTCGCCGAAGCGAAAAACTGTATGGACGTCGCGCTCGTCGCCGCGTTGATCGTTCGCGAAAACCTTGCGAAGAAAGCCGACTGCAACCTCGACGCGATTCTCGGCGGCGCGGTCTCGACTCCGGCTTACGTCGTTCCGGCTTCGGTCGAAGGCGATTCGTTGGTTCGCGTTTCGTCGAACGCCGTCGCGTCGGTCGCCGGCGGTATTCTCGTTAACCCGTGGGCGACGCTCGAAAACGACGTCGAAGTTTCCGCCGAGTTGAACGATTACAACGTTGCTTTCGCCGGTTCGAACTGGTACGCCGACTGATGAACGGCGTTTGAACGGTTCTTCCCGTCGAACAAACGGAGAGCGATTTCGCGTCGCTCTCCGTTTGTTGTTTTCTTGCGAGGTGACGACGGAAGTTAGGGAAAATAAGGCGTTGGGTAAAGCGGCGAAGAACTTAAGGCAGCCGGGGAAACGAAGTCGCTAAGAAGTTGGGGGAATTAGGGCGTTTAGGCGAAGGTGCAAAAGACGTCGAGGAAAATGGAGCGCTTGGGCGAAGGCGCGAAAGAAGTTGGGGGAATTAGGGCGTTTGGGCGAAGGCGCGAAAGGCGTCGGGGAAATGGAGCGTTTGGACGAAGCGCGAACGGGGATTGAGACGCGAAAACAAAGCAAAACGTCGAATCCCGGCGCGAAAAAAGCCCGGTCGACGCGGAGTCGGCGGGCTTTTCGACGTTCGGCGCGAGCGGTTTTCGCGAAACGGAACGGACGGCGGCGCTTAATTTTTCGACGTTTTCTTCGCGGCGTCGCGTTTTTCGAGCGCGGCGAAGAAAGCGCGACGGCGTAAATCGTCTTCCGGGAGCGATTCGATATATTGTCGCGTCGTCAAACGTCGCGCCGAACCCCAACGATGAGGCTCGGCGTCGTCGGCTTCCCTATGGTCGACGAGCGGGCGGTCGACGTCGGCTCCGGCGAGAACGACCGCTTCGAGAATTTGCGGGGCGTTTCGCGCTTTCGGGGAATTTTTGCGGGCGTCGAACCAGCGCAACGCGTCGAAGAGGGGCGTTTCGCCGTATTCGTTCGTAATTTCCGTCGACGCGCCGCGGTCGAGCAGGAGGCGGCAAATCGCGAGGTCGCCGCGATCGAGCGCTTCGTTGAGAAGCGTTTGCGAGTATTTGTCTTGGCGGTCGACGTCGACTCCGGCGTCGAGAAGCGCCGACATTAACTCGAGATACGCCGCTTTGAGCGCGCCGGTTTCATCGTCCGCGTAATCGATAATCAACTTGCAAAAAGCGCGCCCGTTTTCGCCGTAAATCGTTTTGGGACCGATGTTTAGTCGACGCAAAACGTCGAGCGCTTCGTCGACGCGGCCTTTTTGGAGGAGCGGTTTCATTTGGTCGAACGCTTCCCAAGCGAGATTTTTCGTTATTTTCTTGGCGTATTCCGACATGCTTGAACGTCTCCTTTGCGGCAAACGGGAAAATTTAACGGGTTAAAGCGACGGCGAAACGACGGCGAAACGATCCGAGCGCGGCGAAGAGCGTTCGGCGTTTCGAGCGATTACAACATATTTCGAACGATTTCGACGACTTGCGCGAGGTCGTCTTCGTAAGCGAGGAGGTAAAGTTGGGGCCCAATGCGGCGCGTTTCCTTTTCAACTTCGCGGCGAGCGGCTTCAAAATGGGCGAGCGCGTCGGCGAAGCGGCGTTGGCGAAAACGGCAGACGCCCAAACCGGTTTCGTTAAAAATAGGGTTTCCGCCGGAAAAAAGGCGGGAGTCGCGGTGAAAAGCGGCGTCGGGGAACGTTCCGGCGTCGTAATCTCGGAGGACGGCGTCCGTTTCCCGATATTTTTCGAAGAACGGCGCGACTTCGTTCTTTAGGAACGCGTCGACTTTTTCGAAAATCGCGTCCGCTTCCTCCGGCGTCGTCGGCGTATCCCAGTCTTTGGAATGGCTCGCGCCGGCGAAAACGCCGAATTGACTGTAATAAATCGAGTTCGGATTAAAACGGAAAAATTCGCGCGGCGGAGCGTCGGGGTTCGTTTCGTCGTCGAGTTCCAAGACGAGACGAACGGTAAGATGATAATAAAGGCGGAAAAACCAAGGGCGCGGCGCGGTGTAACCGTGCGAGCATACGAGCGTTCGCGTTTGGCGTTCGCCGGCGACGAAACCGAGCGGTTTGAGAACTTCGGCGCTCCGTTTTTTAACGCGGCGAGCGAGCGCGGCGCGAGCTTGGGCCGCTCCGGGGGCTTCGTAATCGACGGTCATATCGGCGTCTCCTTGCGGCAAACGGGAAAATTAACGGGTTAAAACGTCGGCGAACGAAGTGGAAACGGCGTTCGACCGCTCCGAAACCGCTTGCCGCGCGAGTCGGGCGGTTTTTATTCGTCGAGAATCGATTCGTAAAATGCGACGAACTCTTCCGGGAGCGCGCCGTCGTTCGCTTGCCGGTTGAACTCGAGATTTTCCGCCGAGTAGTCGCATTCTTCGTATTCGTCGACGATAAGAACCGGGACGTCGGCGCCGAACTTGGCGGCGAACGCGTCGGACGATCGAAGTCGGCGAATCGCGTCGACGAGGAGTTCTTTCATCGCGCGCTCGGCTTTTTCGGAAAGCGCGTCCCAAGCGTCTTCGTCGGCGTCGTCCGCGTCGGTCAAGCCGAGCGTTTCGACGACGTCCTCGAAGAAATCGGGCCCGAACGTGCAAAACCCCTTTTGACGTTCGGCGAGAAGGACGCCGCCGAACCAACGCGCTTCCGCTTCGTCGCCGACGTCGCGAAGCGTCCGCTTGACTTGCGCCTCCGCGTTGTACCCGAGCGTTACCGTCGGCGCGGCGAGGTCGGCGTCTTCGAAGTCGAGCGCGAAAAAGACGACGTAAATATCGTCGCGAGACCAGTTCGGAATAACTTTTTGCGCTCGGTCGCAAATCGCGGCGGCGAGGGCGGGGAATTGGGCGTTCATCGGGGAACCTTTCGGAAAAAAGGAAAAGGACGAAAAAGCGACGCGCCCGGCGTCGACGGCTTTAGTATAACGAACGGCGGCGAGGAAATCAAGCGGCGACGGCGCGTCGTTGAAATTTTTTTGAAAAAAAGCCGCTCGGCGACCCGAACGGCTTGCTTTTTAAGCGGTTAGAAGGGGAAAGCTTCCGCAAGCGAGCGAACGACGGCGCGTCGCGGAAGCGTTGTTAAACCGGGCGATTTTTAACGGCGAACCGCTTCCAAACCGCTCGCGTTCTCGACCGCGACGTCGTAACCGGCGGGCGTTTCGAGCGTGTAAGCCAACTTGCCGTCCTGTTTTTCCCAACGAATCTTGATCGCGCCGCCCGGAACCGGTTGAACCGCGCTCGCCCAAGCGAGGGCGTCGAGCTTCGGAAGGCGAATCGCGATCTTTTTCGCGACCGCGTCGACGGCGTAAATCCCGGCGACGTCGCGATGGAAGAGGCGAACGACGTGCGACGCGAAACCGTGGTCGCAGCTGGCGTGCGGCGAGTCGTTTTCCCAAAGGGTGCCGGTGCGCTCCGCCATATAGAGGTTGTACGCGACCGATTCTTCAAGGAGTTGGTCGGCGCGGTTCGCCGTCGCGAGGAGTTCGAGCCGAACGACGTTCCCGACGAAGGAGTTCGCCTTGTGAACTTCCGGATAACCGCCTTCTTTGATTCGGTTCGGGCCGAATTTGTCGAGGAGCGTCGCCCAAAGTTTCGGGTGCGATTCCGGCGTCGCGGTCTTGAAGAAGAACGCGAAATATTGGCAAACTTCGGTGCGGTCGCGCAAAATTTCGAGCGTTCCGTCGGCCTTGCGGACGGCGCGGTCGACGAAGAACTCGCCGTCGAACGATTGCTCGACGATTTTCGCGCGGATTTTCGCCGCCTTCGAGCGCCAAGCGTCGACGCCGTAAATCCGGCCCGCCGCGTCGAGCGCCGCCGCGTAAAGCATATTGCTCGGGTAGTTGACGTCTTGAACGAAGTTGTTCGCCGCCGACCATTCGACGAAGACCCAACTGTCGAGCTTTTCAAGGAGACCGTCCGAGTTTTCGTATTTTTCGAAGAACTTGAAGAGCTTTTCGACGCGGCGTCGCAGGCCGTTGATCGTCGAGCGGTCGGGGGAGCGGAGCGCGTATTCCTCCAACTCCGCGACGAACCAAAGGGACCAGTTCGGGATGTAAATGCCGTCGTTGTGGTCGGCCGGGTAACACATCGGAATCATTCCGTCCGGGAGGAACTCGAATTTTTCCGGGAGTTGGTAGTTTTCGAGGAACGCTTGCTCGACGTCGGTTTTCCCGGTCAGGTCGAACGCGGCGCGGGCGGTGAAGAAGCTGTCGCAGAGCCAACCGGCGCGTTCGCGGTGCGGGCAGTCGGTGAAAGCGTCGACGGCGTTTTCGCGATACGTCAAAATCGCGGCGCGGTAGATTTCTTCGAGGCGTTTGTCGGCGCAAGCGAACGACGCTTCGCGGATCGCCGGGTGGGCGTACTCGCGGAGGTAAAATTTCTTCAGCGTGAACGAACCTTCGAGGCAATGGATTTTCGCGTAACGGGCGCAGTGCGGCTCAATCGCTTCGCAAGAATATTTTATGACGGCGGCGCTTCCGGCGAACTCCTTATTAGTGGGGTTGAGGGGCAGCGTCCATTGGATCGCGGAGCAGGTTCCGAGGCGGAGGAAGTTGACGTCGCCGTTTTCGGTCGCGATTTCGTCGAACGTGATCGCGATTTTGGCGTCTTCGGACGCTTCAAGTTCGAAACCGAAGAAACCGCAGTAGTTCGCGCCGAAGTCGACGACTTGCGCGTCCCCGGCGTTGTAAACGGAGTCGACCGCGAGCGGCTTCGCGTCGGCGTCGAACGTCGTGTCGAGGCGTTGAATTTCGTCCGAGAGAACGATTTCGAGTTCGTCGAGTTTAAAACCTTTGAGTTTCGGACCGATATTGACGAGCGAGCGGTCGCGCCAAGGCTTTTCGAGCTTTTCGCGGCGCGTTACTTTGCCGGTCGGGCCCCAAGCCTTCGGCTCGATGATCGCGAACTCCGGTTGCGGGACGCGGCGCGGAAGGTATTTGACCGCCGGTTGTTCCGCGAGTCCGACGCCGGACAGACCGATATGGTAAAGTCGACCGAAGTCGTAGACTTCGATGAACGGACGTTGAAAGCTGAAACGTTGCACCTTTTGAAGGCGCGTTCGTTCGACGTCGGCGAAGAACGAGGAAGGGGACGATTTAGCGCTCGACGCGGTCGCGGCGAGAACGTTTCCGGCGCCGTCGACGATTTCCGCTTGCAGGAACGACGGTTGGTCGAGATGGTAATAGCTGTTCGCGTTGTAACCGGCGACTTCGATAACGACGCGGTTTTGGCCCGGTTTCAGGAGAGCGCCGATTTTCCATTCGTCGACGCGGAACCAACCGTGCGGGCCGCGCGCCGGGCCGTAACCGGCAAATTCGCCGTTGACGCGGATTCGCATAATCGTCGAACCGGTCGAGCGGAGAATAATGCTTTTCGCCGTTTCCGCGTCGGCGACGTCGAACTTAACGCCGAAAGCGAGCGTAACGTTCATCTCTTTTTCGAGACCGAAAGCCCAAACCGGAACCGCTTTAACGAATTTCGGCGCGTCGGCGCTTTCCGCTTCCGGATTCGGCGCGGCGAAGGCGGGCGACGCAAGCGTTTCGAACGGGGCCAAGCCGCCGAGCGCGCTCGCGCTTAAAAACGTTCCGGTTTTCAAAAAGTGGCGACGGGAAAAATCGCGGTTTTGCGTCGACATAGCGCGCTCCTTTGCGGAAAATAAGGGGAAACGGTAAAATAGCGAAAATGTGTAAAACGCGGCGACGCTTCGTCGGGAAGCGGGGCGTTCGATACCGTTAAGGATACCAAGTCGAGCGGCGTTTGTCAAACGTCGGAGCGCGAATTTTCAAAAATCGGCGAAAAAAGAACGCGGCGAGGGAGAACCGTTCGAAATTGACGTTAAAATGGAGGAAACGCGGCGGTTGGGGAAACGTCGCTAAGAAGGCCCGGAGCGGCGGCGTTTAATATTTGCGTTTGAGTTAAAGAAAATATACGGAGGTTGAGAAGAAGCGGAGAAGGTCGCAACGCAAAAAAACGACGCGAAACCGGGCGGCTCCGCGTCGTTCGATTATTCGGTTAAACCCGAAAACGAGATCATTCGCTCAAGACTTGTTCGGTCAAACGTTCGATCGTGTCGTCGGTTTTTTCCGGCTTGTAGTTTTCGAGGTCGGCTTGCGCTTTTTGCACTTCTTCGACGACCTTGGCGCGACCGTTCGCTTGCGCGAGGAGTTCGGCGCCGAGTTGGAGTTCGCCCGGTTTGAAGTACGATTCGACCGGATTGTTGCGCGAGGTTTGACGGGTCTTCGCGGCGAGTTCTTCCATCGTCATCCCGTTTTCCGCGCTCCAAACCGCGACTTGAACCGCGTTTTGGTCGAGGTCTTTATCGCCGAGCATTTCGCAAAGGACTTGCGTCGTTTTGTTGTCGGTGTAGGAATCGATCGGGACGATCGTGTATTTGACCGTCGAGCGCGGCTCTTTTTTGCCGTGTTCGAGGCAGACGGTGCGAACCGCTTCTTTGTGCGTTTTGTTCGGCGCGATCGAGAACATGCCGCCGCCGCGACGACCGCCCATACCGCCGCCCATGCCGCCCATACGACCGCCGCCCATACCGCCGCCGATCGATTGGTTGCCGCCGGAGTTGCTATTGCCGCCGCGACCGGAGTCCATCCCGCCGCG
>JAGBDD010000229.1 GCA_017937685.1 Thermoguttaceae bacterium
CGCGACGCTCGTGTTGCAAGCGGGCGAAGATCGAACGCTCGACGCGGGCTTCGTCGCCGAAACGGTTCGAGCGATTCGCGACGACTTCGGCTTGATAGTAACGCTAAGTCTCGGCGAACGAACGGATTCCGAACTCGTCCGCTGGAAAGAAGCGGGCGCGGGACGGTATTTGGCGCGTTTCGAAACGTCGAATCCGGCGCTTTACGCGGCGCTTCACCCGAGCGTCGACGGCGCCGGTTTAACGGAGCGAATCGACTTCTTAAAGCGTTTGCGCAAAATCGGTTACGAAGTCGGAAGCGGCGTCATGATCGGGATTCCTGGACAAACGTTCGACGACTTGGCGCGCGACTTGGCGCTCTTTCGCGAACTCGACCTCGATATGATCGGCTCCGGCCCCTTCCTGCCGCATTCGGAAACGCCGTTAGGGACGCTCGAAGTTTGCGACGGTTGTTGGCAAACGGCGCCGCTCGCTTCCGCTCTTTCTCCGTTCAAATCGGAAAGTTCCGCCGCGCCGCGCTTTACGTTCCGTTACCCAACGTCGAGCGATCAAGTTCCGAATACGAACGACGTCGCGTTTAAAGCGATCGCGCTGTCGCGGATTCTTTGCCCGGACGCCAACATTCCGAGCGTTACGTCGGTCGCGACGCTCGACGGAAGCGGCGGACGTAAAAGCGCGCTTTCTCGCGGCGCAAACGTTATTATGCCGAACATTACGCCGACCAAATATCGCCGACTTTACGAGATTTACCCGAATAAAGCGGCGACGTTCGAGGACGCGGAAACGACGTTGCGAACGGCGTCGCGGCAAATCGACGAAATCGGACGCTTTCCGGGCGTCGGGCCGGGCTCGTCGAAGCGTTTTCTAGAGCGCGTCGCCGACGTTCCTAAGCGCGAGCGTTAGCGATTCTTACGTCCGCTTCGTAAGCGCTGTTTTTACAACGGTTGCGCAAGTCGAATTTTGCAACGTCTCGACGCGTCCTACAAACGACCTTTATTTATCGTTGACTTGAACTTTTCAAAAAATTCTTTGATTTCGTTAATTTCATATCCGGTAATTACCTGTAGGTCGTAATAATTGTCTTCTTTACTTATCTCAATGCCAATTTGTAAAACTTCGGCAATGAGTTTTATCCGCTTTTTCGATAAATAGATATTGTACGTACAATCCAAAGCGCTCGCCGACGCCCGCGCGTTCGTTGGCGACGATAATTTATACTTCCGCAAAGGTACGATAAACCTTTTAATTAGATACGCCGCCGTCCTATCCATTCGCGCTCTTTTTTTAGAAGACAAACCGGACTTTCGCGACCAATAGGGAGGCCCAATGCAAAAGGTCATATTGAAACCGAGAATTATATCGACGTCTTTATACGTTAAATTGGTAAAATTCATTTTATTCCCCCTTCGCTCGCTTTTAAGCCAAATTTTAAGCGCGATTTTTGTATCGGGACGGAAAAACGTTCCTCCGTATTTACCGGCGCAACCCATACAACTATTGGATTTACGCCGTCATCATAAAACAATTATCGTCTAAAGCGCGTCGCCGACGTTTCCGGACGAGAGTTTTAGCGCGTTCCGGCGTTTCGCGCTAAAAAACGACGCCGTTCGCCGTTCAATTTTCAGCGTTTAACGGCGAACAGCGCGCTAACGACGCCGCGTCGTTTTTACTTTTCCGTCTTTTCCGCTTCGACGTTTTTTTGCGACGCGATTTCCGCCGCCATTTTGTCGAGTTCGTCGACCGTAAAGCGCGTCGCGACAACGGAATGCTTGTTCTCGTCGTCCCGATATTTGACGTAAGTGATCGCGACGATCGTCCCGTCGTCAAGCCGCGAAACGCCCGGATAACCGCAGTCGCCGCGCCAAGGTTTCGCGAAGGAATGTAACAACTTGACGCGGTAGTCGCCCGGCTTCGCTTGCTTTAAGTCGTCGTAACTCCCGACCCAACCGACGAAATTCCCTCTTTCCTCGCTCCCTAACGCTTGGTCGCGAAAGCAGATAAAGAGGCGTTCGTCGTCGACGTAAGCGCCGATATGCCGGTCGCCGGTCAGTTCCCAGCTCGTATCGGTCGGCGTCGACCAAGTTTCGCCTCCGTCGGCGCTAAAAGTCATACAACTTCGGCCTTTATGAGTGTTTTCGCGCAACAGGCAGCAAATTTCCTTCTTGTCCGGCGACCAAAAGGCGAACGGCTCGCAAAGCTCTTTTCCCGGAACGTCGGCGATCGTTCGCGGTTCGCTCCAAGTAAAACCGGCGTCGTTGGTTACGGAGACGGCGACCTCGAGTCGTCCTGCGACTTTCGGCTCTTTGTTGAGGAGCGTTCCGTCCGCCGCGCGGCGTCGGTGAAAGAAGCCGAGATAACGCCCGTCCTCGGCGCCGGGATTCGCCGGAACGATTGAGCTGAACGCCATCACGTTCTTGAAACCGAGCGGTTCTTTCTCTTCCCAACTCTCGCCGTCGTCGGCGCTTACGATGCGCGGCATCAACGGTTGCGCGGAGAAAACCCAATGCCAAGCCTTGCCGTTTTTGTCGACGAGCCGATAAATACTTGGACAGTTGACGTGTTTCTTGTATCCTTCCGGCGCGCGGTCGTCGAGTCGTTCCCAAGTCTTGCCGCCGTCGCGACTTCGAGCGATCGGCCCCGCCGGGCCGCCGTGATTGACGCACCAAACGAGGAGAATCGAACCGTCCGGATTCAGGACGGAATACGGATGCCCTTGGTAAAGATCGGGCGTTCCGGCGGCGACAACCGTTTGCCTTTCAACGTCTTGCGAAATATCAAGCGTCGGAACCGCGTCTTGCGCCCCGACAAACGTCGGCGAAGCGACAAAAGCCGAGACCGCCGCGACAAGCGCAACGCGTTTCTTTACAACGCTTAAAAACATTTCAACGAAAATGCGCGACCGTTTTTTCTCGCCGTTCGCCGTCATATCGATTTCTCCTTTAAGATTGTCGCTTCAGTTCCTCTTAAAAAAACGGTTAAGCGTCGACAAACCAACGCAACCGACGTTTTTCAACGCTTTACGCCGATTCAATCAACGTTCGAAAACGGCGCTCCCGCTTTGCCGAACGACTTTTCCAGCGTCGCGGCGTCGCGATCGAAACGACGCGTCGTCCAAAAAAAGCGATTGCGCTCCAACAGAAGTCGCGGACTAACGACGCGTCGCTCTATCTCTTTTAACGCGGTTTGGTTAGCGTTTCCCCAATCGTCGCCGACGCGCCGAGAAACGAGCAAAACGCAATACTCGCCCGGCTCGAGATCGTCGAACGCGAACCGCCCTTCAAAGTCGGCGACCGCGAACCGAGCGCCGCGCGTTTCCAACTCGGCGACGACGTCCTCAAACCCCGGCGGATTCGGACGTTGCGGCGAAACATCGCCCAACGCGAGCGGCGCGTTCCAACGTTCGTCGGTCGGGAACAAAAAGACGAAAGCGCCGTCGTCCGGAGCAGTCGTTCCGTTCGCCGTTCGATACGTCAACGCGCCTTCGACGAAAACGGTTTCTTTCGCAACGCTCCGATTAACGGAAGTTGCGTCGACGCCGTCGTCGTTTTTTGCGTTCCCGCCCCAAAACGCGCCGACGACGAAGGCGCTTCCCAACGTCGCGCCGCCGATCGCGCCCCAAAGGAATTTCGGGATTTTCCAAGCGCCCGCGTCCTCTCGCGTTTCCTCGACGTTCCATAAAACGGGCGGCGCAACCGGCGGTTTTACCGATGTTTGCGTCGTCGGTTCCGAACGAAGTCGGCGTAAAAATTCGGCGTCCGAAACCTCCGTTCGGGTTAAAAGCGACGCGTCGTCGATTTCATCGTTCGTTCCGCCCCCGCCGTTCGACGCGCCCGCCTCGACGCGCCGCCAATTTTCCGGGCGTTCCTTGCCCGGCGTCAAATGCGACGCGATCGTCGCGCCGGGGCGACGCGTCGACGGCGCGCAACCCGCGTTTTTTTCCTTTTCTTCGCCGTTTAGCGCAACGTCTTCACAGCGCCCAATTTCGCCAAAGAGCGCGGTCGACGCCGACGCGCCGTCTTGCTCGTCTCGCCCATTTTCGTCGTTTTGCCCGTCGCCGCTTGTCGGAATATCCGGCACAATCAACGCCTGTTGACAGCGCGGACAGTAAACGATCGCCCCGCGACGCGACGCCGGAAAGGTCGTCAAACGCCGACACCGCGTGCAAAAAAAAGATACCGTCGCCATTTTACGCCAATTCTCCGTTATTTCATTTTCGCTATCGTCCGCAACCCCGCAAACCGCCCGGACGGCGCGTTTTCTCGCCTTTTCGTCGCTCGTTCGGGAACTCTTTCCGACGTTTTGCCTCAAATTATCTTAAATTGGGCAATTTACGCAAAAAACGCGCTCGTCCGCCGTTTTTTTCACCTCGGAACGCCGCGCGAGCCGTTAAGACGATTAGGAACGTTTTCGCTTGGACGCGGCGCCGACGCCGTTCGCCATTCCCCTTATTTTACCGAGAATCCTATGTCGAGTCAACACAATTTAACGCAAAACGCTTCGAAAACCCGCTTTACGCGCCTTCGTTTCGCCTTTTGCGGCGCGCTCGTCGCGACGTTCGGACTCGTCGGCGCGCCCTCGACGCTCGAAGCGGCGCAGTCGCGCGTCGTTATGAAGGACGGTCGCCTTTTCGTCGGCGGCGTTTTTCCGACGCAAAGCGTTCTCGAAATCCCCAATACGAAAACAGAACGCGATTCCTCGCCGATTAAATCGGAAAAAATCGTCGTTATCGACGACGAACTGCGCCGAATTTACGTTCCCAAGGGAAATATTCTCGATCTCGCGCCGGACGAAGCGGGAACCGCGCTCGAAGTTTTCAAAATCCCGCAACGCGTCTGCAACGACCCGTCGAAGCAAATCGGGATTCTCGGTTATTATCGAGCGACGTCGGAGTTCGACGAGTTCGGTCGCCGCACGATTCTCGCGTCCGGGCAGACGATCGTTCAAGGAATCACCGAAATCGCGCCGACTTACGTTCGCGTCCAAGGCCTGACGCACAACGTCGACTCGCGCCTTTCGCCGCACTCCATTCCGCGCAAAACGCTCAGCGCCCTCGTCAAAAAGCGAATCGACCCGACCGTCCTCGACGACCGGTTGCGCGTTTACCAGTTTTACGTTCAAGCGACCCTTTACGAGCAAGCGGCGGAAGAGCTGCAGGAAATCATCGACGATTTTCAAAACGACGAAGCGAACGACGCCCGCCTCGACGTCGCGTTGCGCTTAATCAAACAACTTGCCGCGCAACGACTTATCGACGAGCTTGAACTGCGCCGCGCCGCCGGGCAACATCGCAAAGTCAAAGAGCTTCTCGACTCGTTCGAAGCCGACCGCGTTTCGCCGGAAAAAATCCAAGCGATTCGCCGAATGCTTCGCCAATACGAAGACGAGGCTAAACGTCGCGCTCATATCGTCGAACGCGTTCAAACGCTCGCCGACCAAATTGAAGACGCCAAACTGAAAAAAACGTTCGCGCCGCTTGTCGTCGAGATCGTTAAAGAGTTGAACGTCAACACGTTAAGCCGGTTCGCCGCGTTCGAGCAAGCGGAAAACGACGGCTCGCTGACCGACGGCGAAAAACTCTCGATCGCGCTGAGCGGTTGGCTCGTCGGCAACGTCGCCTCGGACAAGCGGTTAGAGCTAACGGCGTCGATTTACCGCGTTCGCCAACTTTCGCGACGCTACCTACTCGAAACCCGTCCCGCGCAACGACTTGCGCTTTGGGACGAAATCCGCGCCGAGGAAGCGTCGACGCCGGAACTCGTTTCGCGAATTTTATTGACGATGAAACCGCCGAAAAGCCCGCCGAGTTCGAGTCGCGAAACCCCTTACCAATACGAACTTAGCGTTCCTTCGTTCCAAGACGGGAAGACGTTTTCCTATTGGGTTCAGCTCCCGCCGGAATACGATCCGAACCGCAAATACCCGACGGTTATCACCTTGCACGGCGAACGCTCGTCCCCCGAACAACAGCTCAACTGGTGGTGCGGGCCTTGGGTCGAAAAAACGACCGCGCAGGGGAAAAAAGTCCGCGAACGTTACGGCCAAGCGACGCGCTTCGGCTATATCGTCGTCGCGCCGCGTTGGACGGAGCCGGGCCTCGGTTACGACTTCTCCGCGACGTCTTGCGCCGCCGTCCTTTACACGATGCGCGACGCAATGCGGCGCTTTTCGATCGACACGGATCGCGTCTTCCTCTCCGGTTTCCTCGCGGGGGGCGACGCCGCTTGGGATCTCGCGCTGGCGCACCCCGATCTTTGGGCGGGCGTCGCGCCGATTTGCGGTTCCGCGACCTTTTTGACAAAAATCGTCAGGGTCAACGGCGAGTTTGTTCCGCTTTACGCGATCGGAGGCGAACTCGACGGAGGCAAACTTGCGGCCAGTCAGGTAACGCTCGACAGGGGGATGGACTTAACCACCCGTCCGTTCGATATGACTTACGTCCAATACAAAGGTCGCGGCGTCGAACCGTTTTCGGAGGAAACGACGCGCGTTTTCGAATGGATGCGGACGCGAACGCGGCGCTTTTTCGTTCCGGAGGAACGCGTCGTTTACTCGACCCGGCCTTGGAACAACTTCTTTTGGAACGTCGAATTATTCGATTTTCCAAGCAAAACGATGATCGACCCGCTCTTCCCGCCGAAGTTGGGGAACGATTACAACTCCGCGAAAACGGAAACGTTTCGCATCGCGGGCAATAAGTTGCGCATTCAAACGTCGGCCGACCGCGGCGTCGTTTTCCTGTCGCCGGAGCAACTCGACTTCAATCGGCGAATGGAAGTCGTTTTTAACGGTCGCAAGTTGACGCCGCAGAACGGTCGCGTTCCGGCCAGTTCGCTCGTTATGTTGGAGGACGCCCGCACTCGTTGCGACCGACAACACCCGTTTTGGGCGTCGCTTAACTCCAAGTTTCCCGGGGAATACAACGAATGGGAACCGCAAACAAAGAAAGGCGATTAAACTAACGACGCCGCGTCGTTTTTGGCTTTCCGTCGAACGCGAGCGCCGTTGTTTGCGTTCGACTTTCTTCTTTTTGTTCCTAAACGCCGACCGTTTTGCGTTCAAAAGTTAGCGTCGTTTCTTTTCCGCTAACAGCCGCGTCCAAAGCGCTTCGTATTTTCGCGTCGCGCTTTCGACGCTAAACTCTTGCGCGACGCGGCTTCGGTTGCGCCGTCCGAGTTCTTCCCGCAACGCGGCGTCGTCCGTTAGCGTCAAAATCTTATCGAACCAAGACTTATCGTCGTCGAACGCGCACATTTGCGGCGCCGCGTCGTCTCCCAAAATCTCGGCGACGCCCTCGACGTCGGAACAAAGAGCCGCCTTCCCGAAGCTCGCCGCTTCTAAAAGCGCGTTCGGCATTCCCTCCCAACGCGACGGCAGAGCGAAAAGGTCGGCGCTCGCCAAAATTTCCGGAACGTTCGGTCGCCAACCCGCGAAAAATACGACGTTTGCGAGTCCGTTCGCGTCGACGATTCGCCGCAACGCGTCGCGTTCCGGGCCGTCGCCGACAATCCAAATTTCCCAATCGTTCGCAATTTGCGGCGCCCAAGTCGCGGCGTTTTCGAGAAACCGGTCGAACCCTTTTTGCGGCGCCAACCGACCGACGCAAACGATTCGTTTTCGCCGCCCGAACGGTTCCGGAACCCAAGTAAAATCGGCGTTTGCGTTCGCCGTTTCAAGCGTTTTTAAATCGGCGACGCGAACGCCGTTCGGAATCGAAACGACGCGCTTCGCCGGAAGTCGTCCGACCGTTCGCGAAAATTCGGCGGTCGCCTCCCCGACGCAAACCCAAACGCCGACAAGACTTCGCGTCCAACGATCGAGCGCGATCCGCCTCGGCGCGTCCCGTTCCGCGACCCGAATCCCGGAGCAAACGACCGGAACCCCCGCCGCGCGTCCGGCGAAGCGTCCGAAAATGTTCGCGTGAAACATAAACGACTGCAAAACGTCGACTTGCCGCCGCTTCAGTTCCCGCGTCAACCGCCGAAAAACGCTCGGCGCGTTCCGCAATCCGGTCAGTCCCAGTTCAACCGTCTCGACGCCGGCCTCCCTAAAGAGCGGAACGAGCGAGTTTTCCAAGTCTCGAGCCAACCCGCTCAACGAAAAAACAACCGGTTCGAAACGCGTTAAGTCAAGCGTCGTCGCGAGTTGCAACAACGCCTTCTCCGCTCCGCCGCGCGAAAGTTCCGTTATCAGGAGCGCGACCCGAATTTTCTCATTCGGCGACGTCGCGTCCTTTTTTTCGTCCGCGCCGTTTTTCGGCGCTCCGTTCCTTTTGTTTTTTGCGTTTTTTTTCATTTTTTTTGCGGTTTCCTCGTTATTTCGACGCCGCGTTCGACCAACGTCATTTAACCTCATTTTCCCTCGTCGTTCAAGTCCGAACGCTCGACGCGGTCGCTAAAAATTGGTTTCGCCTCCTTCGCGGGCCGCGACAACCGTCAAACTCCGCGCCGTCGACGCAACCGCCCCCCTTTCGCCAACTTCGCCAACCCGCGTTCCCTTCCTATTCTCGCCGCTTCGCGTCCTTTTTTCGGCGTTTTCCTCAAAATTGAAGCGGAAAGAAAAGTCGCGCCTCTTTTATTTTGCCGCAAGTTCGTTATAATAATAACGACGGTTCGAGCGTTCGCGTCGCGCCGCTTTTCGTTATTTTCGCCCCCAATCCAACCGAAACTTTTTCCCAAAAAATTCGCCCTATGACGTCCCCCGACAAGCCGCTCGACGCCGCGTTCTCGGAACTCGACGCTTACGATTACGAACTTCCGGAACGCTTGATCGCTCAAACGCCCCGCCCCGACCGCGCCTCCGCTCGAATGATGGTCGTCGACCGCGCGACCGGCTCGTTCCGCCACCGCCGCGTTCGCGACCTTCCGGAATACCTGCGTCCGGACGACGTTCTCGTCTTGAACGACGCTAAAGTCTTACCGGCGCGTTTGATCGGTCGCCGCGCCGAAACGCAAGGCCGTTGGGAAGGGCTCTTTTTGCAATTCGACCCGCGCGGCTTTTGGGAGATTATGTCGAAGACGCGCGGCAAGTTGCGCCCGGGCGAAAAAATCGAACTCGAAAACCCGGACGGAAGCGGACTTACGCGTTATTTGGAAGTCGTCGGTCGCACCGACGCGAAGACGATGATCGTCAAGCCGTTGACGGAAGAGGGCGAAGATTCGATCGATTTTCTCGACAAAGTCGGTTGGGTTCCGATTCCGCCGTACATTCGCGGAGGTCGGATGACGCCCGCCGACCGCGACAATTATCAAACGGTGTACGCGTCGAAACCGGGCGCCGTCGCCGCGCCGACCGCCGGGCTCCACTTCACTAAAGAACTGCTCGACGAGATTCGCTCGCTCGGCGTCGCCGTTTGTCCGACGACCCTTTACGTCGGCGCCGGCACCTTCAAGCCGATTAGCGTCGACCGCTTGGCCGACCACCAAATGCACTCGGAAGTCGCGAACCTTTCGGAAGCGACCGTTCGCGCGATCGAAGAACGCAAAGCGCGCGGCGGTCGAGTTTTCGCGATCGGAACGACGTCGGTTCGCACCCTCGAATCCGCCGCGAACGCGCTTCCGGACGGCTCGATCGATTCGACCGGGCTCAACCCGAATCGTCTCGCGCCCTTCTCCGGCCCGACGAACCTCTTCATTCGTCCGCCTTACCGCTTCAAAGTCGTCGACGCGATGCTGACAAACTTCCATCTGCCGAAGTCGACGCTCGTCATCCTCGTTCGAACGTTCGGCGGCGACGACCTACTCAAGCGCGCTTACGAAACGGCGATCGCCGAAGATTACCGTTTTTACAGTTACGGCGACGCGATGTTAATCGTTTGAAACGTTTTAGCGCGTTTCGCTTTACCCTTCCTTTCGATTTCCCGCGACGAGCGTCGCTCGCGCTTGTCGCTATTAATATATAGAAAACGCAAAAATGGCCGCCGAATCCAAAAATACCAAAACAATCGCCGCCGAATCCCAAGAAAAATCCGGCGGTTCTTCGTTCGGAACGCTCGTCCGCTTTGGCGTAATCGCCGCGTTGGCGGCCTTTATGCTGAAGCCCTATCTCTTCAAAGAGACGAAAACGCCAAAAGCGCAACTCTTTGAAATCGCCGGCGAAACGATGGGAACCGTCTGGAACGCGACGATTTGCGCCGACGCGCAAACGCTTACCGAGAAAGAGCTTACCGTCGACGCGGAGGCCGAGCCCGCCAAGTCCTGCGAAGAATTGTTGCAACGCTTCGTTCAAAAGGAACTCGACGCGGTCGACCTCGCCGCCTCGACTTTCAAGCCGGAGTCGGATATTTCCCGTTTCAACGCGTCGCAATCGACCGAGTGGTTCTCCGTCTCCGAAACGACGGCGCAAATCGTTCGCCTCGCGCTCGACGTCGCGCAAAAAACCGGCGGCGCCTTCGACCCGACGGTCGCGCCTCTCGTCGACCTTTACCGCTTCGGCCCGAACAAGTCGCCGCTCGTTCAATTCCCGTCGGACGAACAAATCGCCAAACTCCGCGAAAACGTCGGTTACGACAAGCTCGAAGTTCGGGCGGAACCGGAGCCCGCGTTGCGCAAAAGCGTTCCGAGCTTGACGCTCGACCTCTCCGGCGTCGCGAAAGGGTTTGCCGTCGACCGCGTCGCGCAAGCGCTCGAAAAGGCCGGTTTGCCCGATTATCTCGTCGAAGTTGGCGGCGAAACGCGTTGCGGCGGTCAAAAAGCGCGTTTCAACTTTGAAACCAACGCTTTAGAGCGAACGGCTTGGCGCGTCGGAATCGAAGCGCCGGAAATCGTCCGCGACGCTCAACGGCAAATTCCGCGTCTCTATCGCGTCCTTAATTTCGACTCCGCGGCCCGTCCGAACGCGTCGTTGGCGACGAGCGGCGACTACCGCAACTACCTTCAAGTCGGCGACTTGCGTTTCTCGCACATCGTCGACCCGCGCGACGGCAAACCGACCGAAATCGTCGAAAACGCCGCGTCCGTTTCCGGCGAGCGTCTTGGCGCCGTCTCGGTCGTCGCTCAAACCTGCGCCGAGGCGGACGCGTTTGCGACGGCGTTCTTTGTTTTAGGCGAAAAGGAAGGAATCGCGTTGGCCGATAAACTCGGTCTTTCCGTCCTTTACCTCTTCCGCGCCGACGATTCCGCGCTCGAAATTCGCGAAGTCGCGTCGCAAGCGTTCGGAACGAACGTCGAGTCGACGCCGATCGCCTCGAACGCCGAGCCCGCGACGCAAGAAAAAGCGCAAGCCGCCGCCGAGTAACGTTTTAACGCGACGTCTCGGCGTTCCGTTTTAACGCCCCCCTTTATCCGCGCCCAACTTCCGGAGTCCTTTATGTCCGATTCGTCGCCGTTTTCCCGCCTCGTCATTCGAGCGTCCGCCGGATCGGGCAAGACGTATCGGTTGAGCGCGCGTTACTTGCGTCTCCTTCTCGAAGGCGCGCCGGTCGACTCGATCCTCGCGACGACGTTCACTCGCAAAGCGGCGGGCGAAATCCAAGACCGTATTTTAGCGCGCCTTGGAAACGCCGCCCTTTCCCCCGAAAACGCCGCCGCTCTTTCGGCGCAACTTTACGACGGCGACGCTAACGTCTTATCGCAAGAGCGTTTACGTTCGCTCGCCGTCGACGTCGTTCGCTCGTTGCACCGCTTGCGAATCTGCACGCTCGACGCGTTCTTTATGCAGATCGCCGGCGGTTTCGCGTTCGAAATCGGCCTCCCGCCCGGTTGGCGCATCGTCGAGGACGTCGACGACGCCCGCCTCCTCCGGCAAGCGATTCAAGCGTCGTTCGCGCATTCGCAAACGCAAAACGCCGTTCAGCTAACGCGCCTCCTCTTTAAAGGCGACCTTCGCCGTTCGATCGAAAACCAACTTTCGGAGATCGTCGAAGAAACGTTAAGTCTTTATTATCAAACAACTTCCGACGCTTGGACGCGTCTCAAAGCCCCTTGGCGTTCCATCGCGCCCGAGGAATTCGCGCAAGCCGTCGCTTACCTCGAAGCCGCGCCCCTCCCGACGACTAAAACGGGCAAGCCGAACTCCAATTACGTTAAGGCGTTAGATAAACTCGTCGGTTTTGCTAAAGCGCAAAATTGGAACGAATTTTTAAAGCAAACCTTGACGCAAACGACGCTTCGAGGCGACCGAACATACTACAAAGCGGAATTTGACGACGCTCTCGCCGCGCCGATCGAGCGTCTCGCCGCGTTCGCCAAGGCGAAGGTTCTCGCCGACGTCGCGTCGCAAACCCGGGCGACTTGGATCGCGTTGAACTCGATTTCCGGCTTTTTTCAGCGTTCGAAATTGGAAGAGAACGCTTTCCGTTTCGACGATTTAACGCGAATTTTGGCGCGTCTCCAATGGGAAAACCGTTTCCGCCAAATAGTTTATCGTCTCGACGCGAAAACGTCGCACCTTTTGCTCGACGAATTTCAAGACGCGTCGTTCGGTCAATGGACGATTCTTAAACCCTTTGCGGAAGCGATCGTCGAACGCGACGACGCCGCGAAGCGCCGCGCCCTTTCCGCCGCGTCTTCGCCGAAACCGACGCCCCTTTTCGACGCGCTCGAAGACGACGCAACCGTCGACGTTGCCGAGACTTCCGCTCGTTCTAAAACCGCCGAACGCGGTTCCTTCTTTTGCGTCGGCGACGTTAAACAAGCGATTTACGGTTGGCGCGGCGGCGTCGCCGAAATCTTCAACGAAATCGAATCGTCGCTCCCCGGCGTCGAGACGGCGGAACTCACGTTGAATTGGCGCAGTTGCCCGACGGTGATCGAGACGGTCAACCGGCTTTTCCTCCCGCTAACGCAAAACCCGATTTTCCAATACGATACGGAGGACTCGCCCGGTTCGCCGCAAGTTCGAAAAAAGCGCGCGATTATCAAAGCGGTCGAAAATTGGAGCCGCCGCTTTACGACGCATCAAACGGCGCCCTCGAACGCGTCGAAACTCGGCTATTGCGCGCTGGAAGTCGCTCCGCTCGTCGACGATTCCGGCGTCCTTCCCGACTTTTCCGCGCTTCCGATCGACGCGACCGAAAACAGCCCGCTCGCCGCCGAAATCGTTGACGAAGCGAAAGTTGCCGCCGACTCGACGCTCGCGAACAACGGTCAAAACGACGCCGCGACGCAAAATCTTCTCGACGCGTTCGACGGCGAAACGGACGACGACGCCGACGGTTTCACGACAGAACGTCGCCTCGGCGCGATTTCGCAAAAACAAGCGACGCTCGCCTACGCGGTCGCCCGAGTCGTTCGCCTGCGTCGCGAATTTCCCAACGCGACGATCGGCGTTTTAACGCGCACCAATAAATTAATCGTCAAATTCATCGCCGCGCTGAAAAAACAGGGCGTCGACGCAAGCGAAGAAGGCGGCGCGCCGCTCTCCGACGCTCCATCGGTAAACGTCGTGCTTTCGGCGCTTACCGTCGCTTCGCATCCGGGCGATCTCGTCGCGAAATACCACCTGGCGACCGTCGCGCCCCTCGCGGAACGTTTTGACATAACATCGCAAAATTACGCCGAAATTTCAACGGGACGCCGCGTTTCTTTAAATATACGACGCCGCGTCGAAATAGCGGGTTTAGGACGCTTTGTCGCGGAAATGGCCGATCTCCTTTTCCCCCTTTGCGACGCTCGGGGACGCGAACGCCTCGAAAAACTTATCGAATTAGCCTTTAGGTATCAGGAAAGCGAACCGAACGTTCGGCTCGACCGTTTTATTAAAACGGTTCGCGAAACCAAAATCGAGTCGCCGTCCGATTCGACGCTTCGTGTGATGAGTCTTCACAAATCGAAGGGTTTGGAGTTCGATATCGTCGTTCTTCCGGAACTCGACGCGCCGCTCGACCGTTCCCGTTCCTCCTTCGTCGTCGGTCGCAAAACGCCGACCTCGCCGATCGAAACGGCGCTCCGCAGCGTTCCGCAAGACGTCCAAAACCTTTTGCCGCAAGAGTTCCAACAACTTTTCGAAGACGCGTTAACGGAGCGTTTCGAGGAGGCGCTTTGTCTACTTTACGTCGCCGTTACTCGTCCGATTCGTTCTTTAATCGCGATTGTTTCGCCGAAAAAGAACGCTTCGAAAACGCCGAGTTTCGCGTCGATTCTTCGCGCCGGTCTCGCCCCGAACGCGCTCGTTTTTCCGGAGGGTTCGCCTTTTTACGGCAAATCGCAAACCGTTTTCGCGTCAGGGGTTAAAAATTGGTCGCAATTTGACGCGCCGCTCAAAACGCCTTCTCGACCGACGCTTTCCGCTTCCGTTTTCGAACCGCTCGCTCTTCCCGCGCCGTCGGCGACCGTCGTTCCTATCCCCGACGCAAACGGAACCGTTGCAAGAGTTGCGCGTCCTTTCGCCGACCGCCGTCTTCTTTTCCAACGCGAAACGCCGACCGGAGGGCGTTCGGCGCGCCGTTGGAGCCGTCCCGGTTCCTTTACGCTCGGCAAGGCGCTTCACGCTTGCTTCGAAGCGGTTCGTTGGCTTGACGTCGACGGAAAACCGAGCGCAACTCTTTTGCGAGAGCGGCTTAGAGCCTTTTCGTTTGACGCGTCGGAAATCCGCCGAACGCTCGAACGTTTTGACGAAATTTGCGAGACGCCGTTCGTTAAGTCTCTTTTAAGCCTTTCCAGTTACAACACTTACAACCGAGACGTCCCGAACGTCGACGACGCGGCGTCGGCGGTTTCGCTTCTTCCGGAAATCGCGTCGCCGACTTGGGAAATTTTCCAAGAGCGTCCCTTTTCTTTTTTGAGCCCGGACGATCGACTGTGGCGCGGTTCGATCGACCGCCTTGTTTTGTTGCGCGACGGCGGTCGAGTTGTCGGCGCCGACGTGATCGATTTTAAAACGGATCGTCTTTCGTTGCAACGCGTTGCGTCGTCCGACGCCGCCGATTCCTTCTCGTCAAGCGCTTCCGTTCTCCCTCTTCCCGACGCGGAAACGTTATCCGCCTATCGTCGTCAGCTCGAAGTTTACGGCGCGGTCGTCGCTCATTGGTATTCTCTTCCCCCCGAACGCATTTCGTTGCGCCTTGCGTTCGTTTCGGAAGGTTTCGCGTTTGCGCCCGTTTGCCAACCTATCCCTTGCCAACGCGATTCTTCCGACGCCGCCGTCCCTTTTTTTAACGAGGAAACGTCGTTTTCCCTTAATCCAACGAACGGAGACGCGCAATGCTAAAAACAAAGCGCTTAACTTTCGCTCAATCAACGCGTTCCCTCTTGACGACGCCCGTTAACGTCGCGCCCGGTCGCGTTTTTCCGTCGCCTTTCCCCGCCTTTGCCGCTTTTTTTCTCCTCTTAAACGGCGCCGCGTTCGCCGTCGACGACGCGCCCGCCGTTTCGCGTCAACTTGTCGTTCAACGTTCGGCGACGTTTCAAACGCAACCGAAGTCAAACAACAGGTTAACGTCTCCCGCAAAACCGGTTTCCGACCTGGCGACCGAACTTGCGCAACTTGAATTTCGTTTTCAAAAAGCGCAAAAAATCGGTTCCGAACGCCTCGATCAACTAAAGCCGCAAATTGCCGAGCTTCTGGACGCGGCGCGACGCCTCGCCTCGCAAACGGAGTCCGCCGCCGATCCCAATTTGACCGAACGCGCCCAAACGCTCGTCTCGCAACTCGCCGAATTTCAAAACCTTACAAACGAGTCGTCCGAATTTTTTCACCGGCTTGCTCAACTCGACGTCGCGTCGCTCAATGAAAAAGCGACTCGTTCCTTTTTTGATTCTTTTTTGTTACAACGCGACTTTTCCGACGCCGCGACGCCCGTTTCCAGCGCGCCAAACGCAACGCTCGCAACCTATCGCGCCGAACTTCGTCGCGCCGCCGCGTCGTTCGACGCGTTGCAAACCCTCGAACGCTGGAACGACTTTGTCGAAACTTACGGTTCCGCTCTCGAACGCTTTTGCGTCGCTCCCGACGACGCCGAGAAGGCGCTCGCATTCATTGCGCAACACCGTCAAAAACAAGGACTTCCGAAAGAGTTCCAAGCCTTCGAACGCCGCGCCGCGGAATGGCGTTTTATCTCGCTAAACCGCGTCGCAATTCAGCGTAAAATTCTTCTCGCGCTGGAATCGGAATTGACCGAAAAATACTGGACTTTTACGGCGAATCCCAGTAAAATTTACTACTTGCCGCAACCGCCGCGTCCCGGTCGCAACGTTTGCTTTACCGACGCTAAGAGCGCGCTATCTTATGTCGACGTCCCGGCAAACGCTTCCGAAACCGCGACCTCCGAACCAACGCAACGTCTTTTTTTACAATCGCTTGTCGAGGAAGCGCGTTCGATTCCCGAGACCTTGCGAATCGACGACGCCGCTCGTTGGTACGCCGCCTGGAGCGCTTTTTTAATACGTGTGCAAACGACCGACGCGCTCGATTCTCTCGTTCAATTTAGACTTTTACAAGCAGTAGCGACAACGCTTTCGACCGGCGATTATTATTTTGCGCAACGTTTGGCGCCGACGCTCCGAATGCTCGACGTTCCGCGCCTTTCCTCCGTCGACGCGCTCGACGTTTTTCAAGCGGAAAACGTTGCGACGCAAGAACTTCGCAACTTAGCGCGCTCGCGAATCGCCTTTTTGCCGACCGACCGGTTAACGGTCGATAAAACGACGGAACAACTCGACGCGCAAACGGAGCGTTTTTCGTTCGTTTATCGTCGCGTCGGCTGGCTTGACCGCGATTTTTCCGGAGCTTGGCGTTGCCGTCGACCGGAACGCGCGCGGCTTCCGGTCGGGGAACTTTACGTTTTACTCGCCGAAGAGAACGACGCAACCGCAGAAAGCTCAACGCTTTCCAACGCTCGTTTACGCAAAACCGACAATTCGACGCCGCGATTTCGCTGGCTGAAAATCGGTTCGTCGGACGGTCGGCAAACGTCGCTTAAATTTGCGGCGTCCGACGTTTGTCGCGGTTCGATCGTTCTTTGCCGTTCGCGCGTCGACGCTCCGGAAGCGGTCGTCGAGTCCGGAGAACTCGAACGTCTTCTCCGACGTTAACCGTTAAACGACAACACGTTAATCCCCGTCAACTACGCGACGCGGCGGACGCGTTAACCTTTATTTTTTGCAACTCCGTTTTATGCCGCGAATTAAACCGCCTATTCACGCCGAAGAGCCGTTTCATTTTGATCGCGTTCGACCGCTCGACGCGCTTCGGCGACGTCTTGCCGATTTTACGGAACCCTCGTATCGAGCGTTTGTTAGCAAACTGTTGCCCGGCGTCGACGACGTCTTAGGCGTTCGCGTTCCAACGCTACGCTTATTAGCGCGGAAAATCGCTCAAGATTGCGGCGCCGAATTTTTAAACGCCGTTTTTCACTTTCCGACGCGCAAACTTAGCGACGCGCCTTCGCCGCTCGACCTTGCTAACCGACGGCAATTCGAAAGTTACGAAGAACGTCTTCTCGTCGGTCTCGTCGTTGCGGAAACGCCGCTCAGCTTCGACGCTCGGCTCGACGCGATCGCCGCTTTTGTTCCTTCGATCGACTCTTGGGCGGTTTGCGATTCTTTTTCCGCTTCGCTTCGCGTTCCTAACGAACGGCGCGACGAGTTTTGGGAATTTCTCGATTTTTGCGCCGCGTCGGAACGTCCGTTCGAAGTTCGCTTCGCCGTCGTTGCGACGCTAAACCATTTTCTCGAAAAGAATTACCTCGACGCCGTTTTCGAACGCGCCAATCGAATCGCCGCGCGGCGCCTCGGCGAATATTACGTCGATATGTCGCTCGCTTGGCTCGTCGCCGAAGCGTTTATCCGTTTTCCCGACGCTACGCTTAAATTCTTAGCGCAAAACGACTTCGACGACTTTACGTTCAACAAATCGCTCCAAAAAATCGTCGAATCGCGCCGCGTCGACGAAGCGACAAAAGACGAGATTCGACGCCTCAAACGACCGCGCCGCGCTCGACGGTTGACGTTAAACGTCGTTCAACGTCAACCGTCGACTTCGACCGAAACGAAATTCCACTCGTAATTCATTGAGGCGTCGACCTTTAACATTCGGAAGCCAAACGGGCGGTTATCGAAATTACGCGACGTCGTTTCGCCGTTGAGAATCGGAACGCCGCGATATTCCCGTTCGAGCGTCGTATGCGTATGTCCGGCTAAATAAAACTTTACGCCGCAATCGACGCAAAAGTCGAGATACGCGCGCCGTTTGTCGGTCGGGAAATTGAAATATTCGTCCTTTTCGTCGAGCGACTTCACAAAGGGCGGGACGTGCGTCGCGACGATAACCGGCGTTTTCTTTGACGCCGCGTCGCGAAGCTCCGCTTCGAACCAAGCGCTATGTTCGTCGTAAAGCGCCGTTTCGTCGGTCGGTCGGCAAAATTGCGAATTCGCCGCGACGATTTTCCAACCGTTGATAATTAACGACTTATTATCGTCGCCAAAAATTGCGCAATACGCGTCGAGAGCGGCTTTTTTGACCGGGTCGGGCACGTCGTGATTCCCGGGCGCGATCAAAAACGGAACCTCGATTTTCTTCAAAAGTCGCGGCCAATCGCGCGGCGCGTCCTCGACCAAATGCGTCATATCGCCGGCGAAAACGGCGACGTCGGGTCGCGCGTCGTTCACCAGTTCGATTTCTTTTTCCAAGCGACGCAAGTCTTGCCGATACGCCGCTTCCGCGTTCTCGGCAACGCCGAACCCAAGCTGCGGGTCGCAACAATGCGCGACCGTCAACGTCGGCTTCGTTCCGTCGGCAAGAGCCGCGATTTTCTTCGGAACTCCAACGTTTTCAACGTTTTCAGCGGCGTTCAAAAGCGTTTCGCCGGTCAGGGCCGCCGCGCCAAAAGCGCCGAGCGCGCCCAAAAATTCACGTCGTTCGAGCGAACGTTTCATCGTTTCCCTTCCCTTTCGTTATTTTTGCGTCGAAGGCGACGCGACGCCAAACGTCGACGCCGCCTTCTTTGAAAAACTTCAACTTGGCGTTTTACAACGGTTGCGTTTTCAAAACACCAAACATTTTACTCAACGTCATTTTCCGTTTTCGCTTGCTCAAAGCGCGCCGCGGCGTTGAGGAAATGCGCCGTAATCCAGAAAACGGTCCAACTTTCGGAGTAACCGCCGCGCAATTTGAGAACGTCCGACATATCGCCCTGTTGCGCAAAGTTCGTATGTTGGAGTTGCTCGCCTTGACTGCCGAACGGGTCGATCAGCTGCCCGCAACTGCGGAACATCGGCTCGGCGACGCGTTCGTAACTCGTTTTCCCTAAAAGTTTTCCGATCCGTTTAATTTCCGGCGCAAAGAGGACGCCGTACACGTCGATATGTTGGTTTTGCGCCGACACGACCGTCCAGCCGCGCGTTTTGAATTGGAAGTCGCTCATTCGACCGGGCGGAAGCGGCACGTCCCAAACCATTAAATAACTGATACATACGTCGGCGGCGTGTTCGGCCCACGCGAGATATTTTTCGTCGCCCAGCACGTCGTACATCGTCAAAAAGCCTTGGAACGCGGCCCAGGCGCCCTCTTTATCCTCGCACTTCGCGTCGAGCGTTCCGCCCCAATACGGTTCGCGCATCGAGAGGTGGCGGTCGGCGAACGTCGCGGCGGCCTTTTCGGCGGCTTGTTTGTAAACGTCGTCGCCAAAGAGTTTATACGACAGAATCAACGGCGCGACGTAAAAGCCTTCGGCGGTCGAGCGCGGTTTCCAGTCGTCCTTCAACACGCGATTCGCCGCGGAAAGCGCCGCCGCTTTCAGGAACGTTTCCCAGCGCGACGTATCGTAAATTTTGTTTTCGCGCGCCGACTCTATCGCCTTCGCAAAGTTGTACATACATTGGCCCATCGAAACCGGGTCGCTCACATTACGCCACGTCGCGTTCGACGGTTCGAACTCGACGGAAAAACCGGCTTCCGTTACCGGCGACGTCGAGAGGAAGTCGAGCGAGCGTTGCACGACGTCGCGAATCCAAGCGCGGTTCGCGTCGCGTTCCTCCTCCGGATAAAGCGCGACCAAAACGTCTTCAAGTTCTTGAAACGCAAAGCCTAAGGAGTCGGCTTGGCCGCACCAACCGGTTACGATGCGCGGCTTCATAAAGTCCGGATACATATTGAAACCGGCGAACTTTTTACCGTCGACTTCGCCCTCGAACCAGCGCGACTTCGCGAACTCGAACTTGCTCTTCAAGATGAACTCGTTCGTCGGAAGGTCTTCGCAGTAAAAGGGTTGGAACAGTTCGATCGCTTTTTCGACCGGCTTTTGGAACGCCGTTCCTTCGCGCTCAATCGCCCAAACGTCGAGATAAAACGTCTTCTCGATCGTCGTTTTCGGGATGACGCGCAGGGTCGCCTTCGGGTATTCCATCGGGCGCGCTTGGAGGGCTTTCGCGACGGAGTTTTGACCGTTATAACCGATAAACCCGCTGTACAGAACGAGTTCCGATACGTCTTCCGCCGTCGCGCGGACGCCGGCCGACCACCATTGATCTTGCACGGAGCCGCGAAGCGCCGGGGTCGGACGGGTGTAAAGCGCGACGCCGGTCTTCGCCGGGGCGTTTTCAAGGCAAACGAACGGTTCCGGGAAGCGGTGTTCTTCGAAAATCGCGAATTCGCCGGGGTTTGCGAAGTACCGCGCGACGCCGTTCGGGGTGTTTTTCGCGCCGGACGGGTTCCCGTAATAGACGATTCCCGGGAGGAACGCCGGGAGCCGCTCGCCGAGCGCTTCGAAGCGGATGGACAGCGTCGCGTCGTTCCAGTCTTTCTCGCCGACGTAATCGAAGCGACGGACGCACTTTAGGAGACCGTTTTCGAGCGAGTAAACGTCGCGGACGGAGAGCTTGCCGCCGTCGAGTTCGAGTTCGCCGGTCAGAATCGTCGCGTCGCCGAACGTTC
>JAGBDD010000230.1 GCA_017937685.1 Thermoguttaceae bacterium
AGAGAACACGCTGTACTTCTGCTCCCGAGGGAAGTAGGCCTCCACAAAGGTCAGGGGGGCGATCACTGCCTCGTTGGACCAGAGGGAGCGGCCGTTTTCCAGATTCAGCTGGCCGGCGACGCGCATGCTCTAGACCGACCGAAGCGCCGCAAACGCCGTCGGCGTCCGCGAACGGAACGAAAGCGCCGTCGCCGAGTTCCGCGTCCCAACCGCCTCGCAAAGCGCCGCTTCGACCGGAGTCGTCGTCCGACCGCGCTCGACGGGGCGCCCTCGAAAACGAGCGCGGCGCGTCGCCGGAAGAAGTCCAGGAAGCCGCGCTCGACCAAATGTTAAACGGCGTCGACCCGGTCGCGAAACCGGCGGGCGTCGACGCAAGTTATTGGAACGCGCTGGTTCCGGAGGGGAACGAGTCGACGCCGGAGCGGTTCGCGCTCGGGAAAAAACTCTTTTTCGACCGCCGACTGTCGAGCGACGGAACCGTTTCTTGCGCGACTTGCCACGACGTATCGCGCGGTTTCGCCGACGACCGCCCGACGTCGGAAGGCGTCGACGGCCAACTCGGCGTTCGCAACTCGCCGACCGCCGCCTGTTCCGCGTTCTTTTACCGTCTCTTTTGGGACGGGCGTTCGCCGAACCTCGAACACCAAGCGCTGCAGCCGATCGTCAATCGCCGCGAAATGGGCCGTCCGCTCGACTCCGAAGGCGTCGTCGCGGAAATCGCCGACGACCCGGAGTATAAAGCGATGTTTCAAGCGGCTTACGGTCGCGACGTCAACTACGCCGACGTCGGGAACGCGTTGGCCGTTTTCGAACGAGGGTTGAATTTTACCGACAATCCGTTTTTCCGTTACCTGCGCGGCGACGAAAACGCGATAAGCGCCGACGCGAAAGAGGGTTGGAAAATTTTCAACGACCGCGGACGCTGCGTCTCTTGCCATCAGATCAGCCCGTCGAACCCGGTCGGAACGAACCACAAGTTCCACAATATCGGCGTCGACGACCCGGCGCCCGACTTCGCGACCCTTGCGAAACGCGCGGCGACGGCGCTTAACGAAAGTTCGCTCCCGGAACGGACGACCGAGGAACTCGCGTTCGACCCGGAACTGAACAAACTCGGACGCTTCAACGTTACGGAACTCGCGAACGACGTCGGCGGCTTTCGGACGCAGCAGTTGCTAAACGTCGGCGTTACCGCTCCTTATATGCGAGACGGTTCGATTGCGACGCTTTGGGACGTCGTCGACCATTACAACAAGGGCGGGGAACCGAGCCTCGCGCACGACGGCGGAATCGAGCCGCTCAACTTGAGCGAACGCCAAGTCGAACAGTTGGTCGCGTTCCTTTTTTCGTTGACCGACGTCCGATTCGGCGCGGAAAACGCCCGCGAGTTCGAGCGTCAGCGCGCCGTCGCGACGCAACGTCGACCGGAGCGCGACGACGCCGCAGCGTCTCGCCGAACTCTTTTGTTCGAACGGTTTGCGCCGCCGGAGAAAACGAACGTCGCGAACGAAAAGGACGAAACCGCCGTCGAGTTAACGCCGACCGGCGACGCGCCCGGCAAGAACGTCGGTTCGATTTCCGAAACGAAAACGACGTCGGCGTCCGAGCGCGAACTCGAAGGAGCGGAAAAAGAAACGGACGCCGCAAACGTTGAAAACGCCGAGTCGCCGACGGAGCTTGAAGCGCCGTTCGAGATCGAAACGGGAGACGACGAAGACGCGCTCTTCCTCCTCGTTCCGGACGAAGAAGAGTCGACGCAACCCATTGAAACGAAAGGAGAAAAGAGTCGATGAGCCGATACCGTCGAGAGAATTTAGAAACCCGCGTCGAACGGGAGCGGAGCGAGATTTTCGCCGCGTTGAAACGACTCGACCGCCGCTCGTTTTTGAAAGTCGCCGCCGCGTCTTGGGCCGCCGCGACCGCCGCCGGCGCGACGTTCGGGAACGGCGCGTTTCAGACGTTGCGTTTCGTCGGCGCGCAAGAACCGCAAAGCGACGCGGCGTCAAACGGCTTGAGCGTCGCGAATAAAACCGACGGCGCGAACGTCGCAAACGGCGCGACGCAAGGAGTTCGCGTCGCTTATATTTCCGACTCGCACCTTTACGTCAAGGAGAAAAACGACCGTTTTGCCAACGCGCTTGTTCGGGCGGTCGCCGACGTCAACGCGCTTTCCGAGAAGCCGGATTTCGTTATTTACGGCGGCGACTTGGCGCAACTCGGCTCGTTGGAAGAACTTCGGTTGGGGCGCGACATATTGAGCGACCTCGACGCGCCGCTGAAAATCATCGTCGGCGAACACGATTGGTATCTCGACCTCGGCGACGGTTGGCGGTCGCTTTTCGGCGAGCCGTTTTGGGCGTTCGACTGCAAGGGCGTTCGCTTCGTCGGGATTATGAGCGTTCTCGAAGACGATTTTTGGACGCCGCGTCGCATGTCGCCGGTCGAGCGAATGCAAACGGTCGCGGGGTTGGACAACGGCGTTCAAAACCGTTTCAAAATCGGCGCTTCCGGCTTGCGTTGGCTCGAAGAAACGTTGGCCGACTGCCCGAACGAAAAGCCGGTCGTCGTTTTTTCGCACTCGCCCCTTTACGCCTTGTACCGTCCTTGGAACTTTTGGAACGAAGACGCCGCCGAAGCGCGCCGAATTTTGAGTCGGTTCGACGCGGCGACGGTTATCCACGGGCACACGCACCAGCTTTTGACGCATCGAGAAGGGAATATCGCGTTTCACGGGCTCCTTTCGACCGCTTGGCCTTGGCCGTACCCGCCGACCGGCGTTCCGGAGTTGACGGTCGAAATGAATCGGCCCGACCCGTTCAATCCGAACGACGCTTGCGGCGACGGCGAGTTGCGGATTTCGCCGGACGGTCTCGTCGACAAAATTTACCGCTTTTGGAACCGCGAGCCGATTTTGGTTCCGGCCGCTTACGTCGCCGGCGACGCGACGTTGCGACCGAAACGCCCGAATTTGCCGAGTTATTGAGCGCGGACGAAACGCTAAACGTTGAAATAGAAAGGAATGTGAAATGAGAAAATGGAACGCGAAAGAACGGGCGTTCGCGGCGATTTTAGCGGCTCCGTTCGCGGCGGTTCTCGCCGTCGGCGCGACGGCGACGGAAACGGGCGGTCGGCTTGCGGAGCGGTTTAACGCCGCCGTCGCCGCCGCGTCGGAACGTTGGGACGAACGGTTCGGGACGCGGGCGGAGGCGCAAGCGGTCGAAACGCCGATTGAAACGCGTTCGGCGGCGAACGCCGGAACGGTCGCAACGAAAAAAGCGGCGATTCCGGTTTTCGCGCCGGTCGCTCCGAAATTAACGTCGGCGACGACATTGGAAACGGCGCGATCGACGTCGACGGCGCAAACGGCGAAAAATCAACCGTTAACGCAAACGACGCAACCGGCGCGAGAGAAAACGTCGAACGCGGAAACGCCGGAGCCGGATTGGACGGTCGCGCCGGACGGAACGCTCGAACGACGGGAAGCGCGGGCGCCGGGCGATCCGGGACGGCGAGCGGTTTCGACGGTGCCGGACGGAACGCGCGGCGGTTCCGCTCCGTCCCCTCCGGAACGAACGCCGAACGGCTTGGCGCCCGCGTCGCCGCCGGTCGATTTGTCGCAAGGGGCGCCGGTTATCCCCGGAACGAACGACCAATGGGCGCGCGGCTTCGACGACCGTTGGCTCGCCGTCGAAAAAGAGCGGCGGGCGTTCAAGCCGATCGCCGACAATTCCGGCGTTTACGCGCTCGACTCGCAGCGGCCCGGGCATACTTACGGGAACCATACGGAGCGAGAAACCGCGCTTTGGGCCGCCGAAACGGAGCGTCTCGTCGTCGAAGGCTCGTTGATTTTTCACGACGCGAACCTCCTCGGGAGCAAAAACGGCGTCTCGTGCGATATGTGCCACCCGGACGCCGAAGGAACGCACGCCGAAACGTACCCGAAATATCAGGTGCAACTCGGGCGTCCGGCGCTCCTCCGCGATATGGCGAACTGGTGTTTGACTCAGCCGTGTCGCGGCGAACCGATGAGCGGCGACGACCCGAGAATGCGGGCGCTCGAAGCGTATATGATTTCGGCGCGAGCCGGGAAAACGCTCGAATACGGGAAACGATGAAAATAGCGTTAAAATAAGTTGCTCTTAATTTGAATTAACGCGGCGATTATAAGGAACGCTCGACGACGCGTCGAGCGTTTGGGCGTCGGCGTTTTCTTGAAATTTTTCTCGTTAAAATTGTCGCGGTCGTTGCGATTTTACCGCCGTTGAGGAGCGTTTTTTCGGAAAATCGCGCTTTTCTCGACGCGGGCCCCCCCGTTTTCGTTCGGCGAAGAGACGTTATAATAACGACGACGTTTCGGAGGAACGACGTATGGCGTCGCCGAAGCGTTTCTCCGACTTTCGACTTTGTTCGGAAGCGGATTCGTTCGATTTTCGACGATTTCTTGGGCGAATTTCTAGCGAATCGGGCTCGAGAACGCCGATAAATCAAGCGAAATCGCGATTCCGTCGACGCAACGCGCGCCGACGATAAACGTCGCGATAATTAACGCCCCGGCGCCGCGCCGACTAAGCGCGACCGCCCCCAAAAATTTCAAGCGTATCGAACTATGAGCTGCGAATTACACGAAGAATGCGGTGTCGTCGCCGTTTACCATTTGGCGACCGACGAACCGTCCCCGTTGTGCCCCGGGCAAGGGCCGAGCGAAGTTTCGCGCCTTCTCCCGAGAATGCTCCTCGACCTGCAAAACCGCGGGCAACTCTCCGCCGGTCTGACGACGTACAACCCGGAACGTCAGAAACTGCTGACGACGTACAAAGACGTCGGCGTCGTTTCCGAAGCGTTGTGCTTGAACCGTCCGGAAAAATACGCGCGGCTGATGGAGGAGTTGGCCGGACGCGCCGCTATCGGGCACGTTCGATACGCCGACTGCGGCAAAGACGACCCGAGTTACGCGCACCCGTTCGAACGTCCGCATATCAAGAAAAACAAGTGGTTTAGCTTTGCGTTTAACGGCGCGCTGACGAACTACGACGAGCTGAAAAGCAAACTCTTGGCGACCGACGAAAACACGCATTTTGCTCGCGACTGCGACTCGGAAATCTTAACGCATTATCTCTGCGCGGCGCTCAAAGACTCGGAGCGCGATCTGTTGAAAATCTGTCAAAAGTCGACGGCGTCGATCGACGGCGGTTACACGATCGTCTTCTTAAACGCGCTTGGCGAAATGTTCGTCGCTCGCGACCCGCACGGCTTGAAACCGCTTTGTTACGCGTTCGACGGCAAGCTCTTCGCCGCCGCCAGCGAAAGCGTCGCGCTTTTCAATCTCGGCTTTTCGCCGGAGCAAATCAAGGACGTTCCGCCGGGGTACGTCGCGATCGTTACGAAAGACGGTTTCGAGCTGAAAGAGTTCGCTCCGTCGCCGCGCACCGCGCACTGCTTCTTCGAGTGGATTTACTGCGCCAACGCCGCGAGCGTCATCGACGGCAAGAGCGTTTACCTCGCTCGCAAACGACTCGGCGAAGAGTTGGCGCGCCGCGAAACGGTCGAACTCGACGAAAACTCCATCGTCGTGCCGGTGCCGGAAACGAGCAAAGCCGCCGCCGACGGGATGGCTTACGCGCTCGGGATTCCGTGCCTCGAAGGTCTGATGCGCAACCGCTACACCGGGCGCACCTTCATCGAAGGGGGCGAAACGCGCCGTCGCAAAGCCGAAACGAAATACACGCCGCTCCCGCAAATTCTCGAAGGAAAACGCGTTTTCCTCGTCGACGACTCCATTGTCCGCTCGACGACGATGCGCGTTCTGATCGAGCGCATTTACGAAGTCGGGCGAGCGAAGGAAATTCACGTCCGCGTCGCGTGTCCGCCGGTTGTCGCGCCCTGTTTTTACGGGATCGATATGTCGACGTACTCCGAGTTGTTCGCGGTCAAATTCTTGGCGAAGCGGTACGGTTTCGCTCCGGACGGTCGCGGCGACGACCCGACGTCGTTCTGGAAAGTAACGCCGGAGATTGAAGCGGAAATGGCCGCCGACATTGGGTGCGACTCGCTTCACTTCCTTCCCCCGAGCGCGAGTTCGCGAGCGATCGGGATTCCGTCCTTGAACCTCTGCGAAGCGTGCGCGAATCACGAGTACCCGACCGAGTGGGGGTGCAAGTTGATGGAACAGGCGCGCCAAAGTTACCTCGAAAAGGTTGTTAAATAACGACTTAGTTAAGAGCGCGAACGTCGGACGAACGGCGTTCGCGTTTCGTTTTTTTGCGTTTTTGTCGTTGGCGTTCGACCGTCGAACGGCGCCCAAAGCGCGGCGTTCGGTCGAAACGGCGAACGGTTGGGCGTTTTTGCGTCTAAAAATCGAGAACCGAAAATCGAAAAGAGGGAAAAATGGCGCCGAAAATTTTTCGTAAAGATTTGCTGGAAGTCGAAGTTTGCGCCGACCGTCGCGAGTTGGGCGTTCGGGCCGGAATCGCCGCGGCGGAGGCGATTCGCGTCGCGATTCGGGAACGGGGCGAAGCGCGGGTGATTTTCGCCGCCGCGCCGTCGCAAAACGAGACGCTGGAAACGCTTGCGTCGGCGCCGGACGTCGACTGGAGCCGCGTCGTCGCGTTGCATATGGACGAGTACGTCGGTTTGCCGAAGGGCTCCGAGGCGCGATTTTCGCATTACCTCAAAACGCGTATTTTCGACGCGCTCCCGTTCAAGGCGGTTTATTTGCTCGACGAGCAAACCGACGACGCGGCGGACGTCGAAACGCTCCGAACGCGGTACGAAGCGATTTTGGCGGACGGCCCGGTCGACGTCGTGTGTATGGGGATCGGCGAAAACGGACATATTGCGTTCAACGACCCGCCGGTCGCGGACTTCAACGACCCTAAACGGGTGAAATTAGTCGAGTTGGACGACGCGTGCCGCCGCCAGCAGGTGAACGACGGTTGCTTCCCGGACTTCGAGTCGACGCCGCGCGAGGCGCTGACGCTGACCGTTCCGGCCTTGACGACGGGGCGTCGTTTAATCTGCGCGGTTCCGGGCCCGTTGAAAGCGCCGGCGGTGCGTAAAACGTTGACCGACGCGGTTTCGGAAGCGTGCCCGGCGACGATTCTGCGTCGAACGCCGAACGCGACGCTGTACGTCGACGCCGAGTCGTTTTCGCTTTGCGCCGACTTGAAATTTTGAGCGACGGTATGTAAAACGACGGCGTTAACGCGTTGAAAAGCAACAGCTAAAAGCGAGAAAAGCGGCGTTCCGGCGTCGCTTTTTCGTTTCTTGTTCGAGGAAAAAGCCGCGTTGCAACGTTGGACGGCGTTCGACGGCGTTTCGCTTAACGCAAGTTAAGCGTTGTAATATTTTTTGTTGAAACGGCGATGTAACGTAACGCGACCGCTCGATTTAGCGTTGAGCGTCGCGAAAAACGACTATGCGGTCAAACGCAAAGGAACCGAGCGTCGGCGCGGGCGCCGGAAGCGCGACAGACATTAGCGACTCGCAGGCTTCAAACGCGTCGCGTCGCGTTGAAAGAATCGGCGAGCGCGCCGCAAAACCCTTGCGAAAACGTTTTAACGCGGTTCGAAGCGAAGCTCGTTTTGCGCGGCGTATTTTTCCGCGACGGAACCGACGGCGCCGTAAAGCGTTAGGTCGTCGGCGCAACAATCGAACGCGTTGGCGCCGATCTTTTGCAAACCGACGGGGAGTTCGACCGAGGTCAACGATTCGCAACCGTAAAACGCGTCGTCGCCGATGGTTAGCAAACTGTCCGGGAATACGGCGGAAGTTAACGAAGCGCATTCCCAAAACGCGCTTTCGCCGAGCGTTTGCAAACCGTTCGGAAAGACGACGGACGTTAACGAAGAACAGCGCTCAAACGCGCTGTTGCCAACGGTTTGCAGTCCGTTCGGAAGCGCGACGGACGTTAGCGACTCGCAAGCAAAAAACGTGGAGTCGCCGATTCTTTTCAAGCCGTCGGGGAACGCGACCGAGGTTAGCGACTTGGCGCCGCAAAACGCGTCGTTTTGAATCGTTTCGACGCCGTTCGGAACGACGTAAATCGCCTTATCGCCGTCGTTGCGCATTTTCTCAAAATAAGCGATTAGCGTTTTGCCGTCTTTCGAGAAGAGAACGCCGTCGACCAATTTAAAGCGTTGCGAGTCGGGCGAGACGTTTAATTTTGATAACGACGACGTAAACGCCCTAAAACCGAGGGTTTGCAGACCGCCCGGAAGGTCGAGCGACCTCAACGACTCGCAACGGCGAAACGCGTCGTCGCCGATGCTCCGCAAACCGACGGGAAGTTTGATCGACGACAACGCTTCGCAACCTAAAAACGCGTCGTCGCCGATACTTTGCAAGCCGTTCGGAAGTTCGACCGACGTTAGCGAGTCGCAGCCGCAAAACGTTCCGACGTCGACGGTTATGAGATTTTGGGGAAGCGCGGCGGACGTTAGCGATTCGCAGTAGGAAAACGCTTTGGCGCCGAGAGTTTGCAAACCGTCCGGCAATGCGACGGACGTTAGCGATTGGCAGAAGGCGAACGCTTCGCGACCGACGGTTTTTAATTCCCTGGGAAGCGCGACCGACGATAATAAGTCGCAGTGAAAAAACGCTTCGTCGGCGATCGTTTCGACGCCGTTTGGGACGACGTAACCGCTTTGGTCGCCGTCTTTGCGCATTTGCTTGAAATAAGCGATTAGCGTTTTTCCGTCTTTTGAGAAGAGAACGCCGTCGACCAACTTAAAGCGTTCGGAGGCGGGCGAAATTTTCAACTCCGTTAGCGACCCGCAAGACTTGAACGCGCCGACGCCGAGGGTTTGCAAGCCGTCCGGGAATTCGACCGACGACAACGAATCGCAACTTGAAAACGCTTTGTCGCCAAGGGTTTGCAAACTTTTGGGCAACTTGACCGACGACAACGAGACGCAACCCCAAAACGCGTCGACGCCGATCGTTTTCAAACTGTCGGGGAACGTAATCGACGACAAGGAATCGCAACCCCAAAACGCGTCGTCTGCGATTGCTTCGACGCCGTCCGGAACGACGTAATCGCCGTTTTCGCGCATACTTGCGAAATAAGCGAATAGCGTTTTGCCGTCTTTCGAGAAGAGAACGCCGTCGACCAGCTTGAAGCGTTCGGAATTGGGCGAAACCTTAAATTCCGTCAACGAGCCGCAATCGCCAAACGCGTTCCTTTCAAGGGTTTGCAAACCGTCCGGGAGTTCGACCGACTTCAATTGCGAACAGTTCAAGAACGCCGCTTCGCCGACCGACCGCAAACCGCTCGGAAGTTTAAGCGACGTCAAACAAGATGCGTAAAACGCGTTCGAGTCGATACTTAGCAAACCGTCCGGAAGATGAATCGACGTCAACCAAGTTTCGGCGAACGCGCTTTCGCCGATTTTGACGACCGGGCGACCGTCGATTTGGTCGGGAACGACAATCTCGGTTGCGTTCCAGTTGAGGAATTTGGTAATCGCGACGCCGCCGGTCGCTTCGTTGACTTGCCATTCGAAGTCGGACGGCGGATTCGGCTTCGGTCGAGGAACGAGAATCTTGAAAACGTTGTTGAAGCGAAACATAGCGCGGCCTTTCCGAGCGAAGGGGAAAACGACGTCGACTCGACGGTCGACGAGAAAGCGGCGACGCTATTATTATTGCCGACGCAGCGTCGTATTGCAAGTGTTTGACGCGATTTTTTCGAAATTTTCGCGTTTTTTTTGAAAATTCGCGCCGACGGTCGCGCTTGAAGAGGTTCGAACGGACGGCGACAAAGAAAACCCGCGCTTTCGGAAAGAGCGAAAGCGCGGGTTCGCGACGCTAAACTTCGAACGAATCGACGGTTAGCGTCGTGCGCGAGATGTAAAAGGCAAAAAAGCGTTTAACTAAACGCCGAGCGACGGCGCGTTTGCGAACGGTTGGAAACGTCGCCGCGTCGCGGGGCGGCAACGCGTTCGCGAACGGTCGCGAGCGTCGCGGCGGCGCGTTCGCGAGAATTGCGTCGCCGTGTCGCCGGGAAAACGTCGGTCAGTCGACGACGCGTTCTTTCACCGCTTTGATCATCGCCGGAATCACTTGGTTCAGGTCGCCGACGATTCCGTAATGCGCGACCGAGAAAATCGGCGCGTCCGGGTCCGTGTTGATCGCGATGATCTTCGCCGAATCTTGCATCCCGGCGCGGTGCTGGATCGCGCCGCTAATCCCGCAAGCGACGTAAAGCGCCGGACGAACCGTCGTGCCGGTTTGGCCGATTTGGTAGTCGTGCGAATCGACGTAACCGCCGTCGACCGCCGCGCGACTCGCC